>JAJDNT010000293.1 GCA_022340515.1 Deltaproteobacteria bacterium | reverse complement strand
GTCAAGTACCAGCTGACGGAGTTTCATTTCCTGGAGCTAATCGTTGAGAAGATCAATGACAAAGAAGTCTGGCCCGGCAAAGACCAGATTAGCACCAAGATGTGGCCTGAGGAAAAGATGAAGCTGGACTTCGTCCTTGATTTCATTGCTCCATAATATTGATCAAAGTCAAAGATTCACCACCCGGGAGGGGCTAATCCCCTCCTACTAATACCCACCGAGCGGCGGGGGTTCCGGCTTGCTGCCCCCGCCGCTTAATTATGTCCCTTGCCGATACCGAACCTGGCTGTGAGCTCATGCCCACAGACTAAACTATTACTTCTCTAACGCCCAGCCGTGATCAAGTAGGCAGATATTCAACCAAGTGGGCTCTCAGGCAGTAATTTGCCTTGGATATGCTTCCAGCCAGTATCTCCCATACCTCACCTAAACATCTTCTTTTCATTGGGCCTGCATGAATCAGTCACTTTTTCAGTTCTCCCGTGCTTTCTGCTATACTATTATTATGCTAACAAAGGGCTCTCAGAGAATTTTACGTGCTCTGAGCAAATACCGTCTGCACCAGCATGTCTATCTCTCTTTGCTAGCCATTATCATTGGAATTCTCAGCGGTTACGGTGCCCTTCTCTTCCGCCTCGCTATCAAGGCCGCGCAATACGGTTTCTACCAGAACACGGACGATTTCCTCACATTTGCTCACAGTCTGCCGGTCTATCTTAAAATTGGCCTGCCTGCCCTGGGTGGTCTGATCGTAGGCCCCATTATTTTCTTTGGCGCTAGTGAAGCCAAGGGGCACGGGGTGCCGGAAGTTATGGAGGCCGTTGCCCTCAGAGGTGGAGGCATACGCTCGAGAGTAGCTCTGGTCAAAATCCTGGCCTCAGGCATCTGTATTGGTTCCGGAGGTTCTGTGGGCCGGGAAGGACCTATTGTCCAGATTGGTTCATCTATTGGCTCAACTCTGGCACAGATCCTAAGGGTGCCCCGCCTTCGGCAAAGGACTCTCGTAGGCTGTGGCGCTGCTGCCGGCATCGCTGCCACCTTCAACGCACCAATTGCCGGGGTACTCTTCGCTGTAGAAGTGCTCTTGGGTGATTTTGGCCTCTCCACCTTTTCCCCGGTGGTACTTGCTTCGGTAACTGCCACCACCATCTCACGTCACTATCTTGGTGATTTTCCAGCTTTCATTATTCCCACTTACAAGTTGGTCTCTCTGTGGGAATTCCTCTTCTATCCTCTCCTAGGCGTTGCTGCCGGCTTCATTGCCCTGTTATTCATTATCGGCTTGTATAAGTGCGAAGATCTTTTTGAAGCATTGCGGATCCCAGAATACTTTAAGCCGGCACTGGGTGGTCTCATTCTCGGCTGCCTTCTTTGGAAATGGCCCTACGTATTCGGCGTGGGCTATGGTTCCATTAACCTCTCCCTCAAAAACCAATTGCCTGCCCTCCTTCTCCTCACTCTGGTTTTTGTCAAGATACTTGCCACCTCAATTACCATTGGCAGCGGCGGCTCAGGAGGGATATTTGCACCTTCCCTGTTCATTGGCGCCATGGCCGGCGGTTTTTTCGGCTGGTCCGTGCATGAGCTCTTTCCCCTTATCACTGCGCATTCAGGCGCCTACGCCTTGGTGGCCATGGGTGCCGTAGTTGCAGGCACCACCCATGCGCCCATAACCGCCATCATTATTATCTTCGAACTGACTGCCACCTATAAGATTATCTTGCCCCTGATGATCTCCTGTATGGTAAGTACGATCATTACCACTTCTTTAAAACGTGGGTCCATCTATACAACCAAGCTGTCGCGGAGAGGAGTAGAGATTTCACACGGTTGGGAACAGAGTGTCCTCCAAACCCTCAAGGTTGGAGACATCATGTGTAACCAAGTAGTGACCGTTCCAGAAAGTATGCAGTTAGTGGATCTTATTAACTGTCTCAAAACGCAAGATGTTTCCTACCTTCACGTGGTAAGTGAAAGTGATGAACTGATAGGAATTATCTCCTTTCGCGACATTCGTCCCGTGCTTCAGGAGGAAGCTTTGAAGCGTCTTGTTATTGCCAGAGACGTGGCCACAACAGACATCGTTACCATACGGCCCTCGGACAACATCCAACTTGCTCTCCAAGAAATGAGTAGCAGGGGAATTTCTCAACTGCCGGTGGTGGCAGAAGATAACAGCAGCAAGGTAATAGGTACGGTGAGCAAAAGAGATGTCATGGCGGCCTATGATAAGGCGGTGTTGCATCGGGAAATAGAGAGGTATTAGGAATCCCTCCTTAAGTTAAAGGGCAAGTCCATGAGCCCAACCTCCAACCAAGCTAAACCAGTAACCGCAGGAGCATGTTGCTTTGCTGCGAATGAAAAGGTATGATTTTGTCTAAAGTCCATAGAGATAGGGGGTGAATGGCATGGAAACATGTGAAATCCCTAGAAAAGACATGCTACCCAATCCTGTTTATCTGGAACTGGACAAGGGAGGACTTGACTTCCAGGGTGCCTGGGATGCCGCCAAAAACCTTGCCCAGATGCTCTACTACGAGCCAATGTTGTTGAGTTGGTTCGACAAAAATGCAGGGAAGTACTCTCCTCAAACTGTAACCTGCTGCAGAGAGGACATGCCAGGTTGGGTTGAGTACGCCAGATCACGGGGTGGCAATTTCTCTGTTAACATAAATCATGAACAATATATTTTCATTTTTCGCGGGGGAGAGGAAAAGCCATAGGTTACTGCTAAGTGGTCTGGGCTATTTTCCCCGAAGTCAAAAGGCCTGGATATCACATAAACGGGCCTTCTCTAACCCGGCTTAAGAATTTTTCCCAAGCGCTTTCCAAACACTTGATCAACCGTCGGTAGATCCGCGGTGGGAGCGGATTGTTGCCCCGGCGGATTTCCTTGGCCGCAAGGCGGTAAGCATTCCAGCCATCAACCATGCCTTGACCAAAAGGGTGTTTGTCAACCTGTTCAATCTCTGCCCGCAAACCGGTTGAGCCATTTAACCGATTAGCCTCATCCAGCCACCAATGCACTTGCTTGATTCCTGCAGAGGCTTCATCAACGAAGAGGCCGATAAAGAACTTGTGTTTATGGCCAGCATCCTCGCCGTGGTAAGCGGGGCCCGCGCAGGAGCCATAGGTCCTGATCCATGACTGGGAGTTGATAAACCGAATGAGATTCCGCAGGGGCGGATCAATGTCTTGGTAACGTATCTTATCCGGCTCAAGAAAAATGCCGCTATAATCTGGAGGTTCTAGTCTAGACATTTATTATCTATAATTTAAACATTTGCTTTAGGTCAGTTCTTCTCACCTAATCAGATGGCTCCAGTAATGTCAATTCTTACAACTTTAGAAATTTTAGTCCATTTCACCTCATTTTGACCACTTGAAGCTTCCTCGCCCTTGTAATCTGCGAGAGGGAGAGTTAACTTTATTTTGTTGGGCAAATGGCATTAAAAAGCTGAATTAGACTCAGAAAATAGTATGATGTGGGAGGTTGCCCCATGTGGGTTTATACAGACAAAGTAAGGGAACTTTTTAACAACCCCAAGAATGTTGGTGAGGTTGAGGATGCCGACGGAGTAGGCGAAGTTGGTTCCCTATCCTGTGGTGATGCCCTCAAGCTGACCTTTAAACTTGATGACAAGGGACGGATCATTGACGCCAAATTTCAGACCTTTGGCTGTGCCAGTGCCATCGCCTCTTCTTCTGCCCTTACCGAGATGATTATCGGTAAGACCTTGGACGAGGCAGCAAAAATAACAAACCAAGACATAGTAGAGTTTCTAGGAGGACTACCTGACAAAAAGATGCACTGTTCTGTAATGGGGCAGGAGGCCCTCCGAGCCGCCATAGCCAATTACCGTGGAGAAAAGCTTCCCAAGGAAGACTCCGAAATTGTCTGCGAGTGCTTCGGTGTTAGTGAGAAGGAAATAGTGGATGCCATCCAACATAACAGTCTCACCACCTTGGAGCAGGTGACTGATTACACCAAGGCGGGCGGAGGCTGTGGGAACTGTCACGAGCGCATCGAAGCTATTCTGCAGGAGATCATGGGCCAGGCGGGGGCGGAACCTAAGCCTGAAAAACCTGCCAAACCCAGACTAAGCAACATCCAAAGGATGAAACTTATTGAGGATACCCTGGAGAAAGAGATTAAGCCGAGCTTGGCCAAGGATGGCGGCAGTATTGAATTGGTGGACATTGACGGTGACAGGGTGCTGGTATCCCTCAGAGGAGCTTGCGCTACCTGTGCGGCCTCGGACATTACTCTGAAGCACTATGTGGAGAGTAAGCTCCGCGAGCTTGTTACTGATACCCTGGTGGTTGAGGAGGTTTCGCCATGAAGACCATTTATGTGGATAACAATGCCACAACCAGGGTGGCTCCCGAAGTGTTTGAGGAAATGACGCCCTATCTTACTGAGCTGTACGGCAATCCATCCAGCATGCATTTTTTTGGTGGACAGGTGCAGCAAAAAGTAGAAGAGGCCAGGGAGCGAGTAGCCGGCCTTCTCGGAGCACGGCCCCAAGAGATCATCTTTACTAGTTGTGGAACAGAGAGTGATAACGCGGCAATCATGAGCGCCCTCCAGTGCAATCCGGAGAAAAGACACGTGCTAACCACCCGGGTGGAACATCCTGCGGTTAAAAACCTGGTAGCCCACCTCAAGAGACAGGGGTACCGGGTTACCGAGTTGCCAGTGGACCGGCATGGCCTCATCTCCATGGAAGATGTCTCCCAGGCGATAACGGCTGACACCGCTATAGTTAGTGTCATGTGGGCCAATAACGAGACCGGCGTTCTCTTCCCCGTAGAAGAGATAGCGACCTTGGCCAAGAGCCGTGGGGTAATTTTTCACACGGATGCAGTCCAAGCCGTGGGCAAAATTCCAATCAATATGGCCGAAAGCCAAATAGATATGCTGAGTCTCTCAGGGCACAAGCTTCATGCGCCCAAGGGAATAGGAGTGCTTTACGTTCGAAGAGGCACTCGATTTGCTCCCTTTGTCATCGGCGGTCACCAGGAGGGGGGCCGCCGGGGTGGGACTGAAAACGTGCCTTACATAATTGGACTTGGCAAGGCTTGTGAGATGGCGGCCATAGATATAGAAGAGAAGAACCTCAAGGTCAAAAGTTTGCGGGACAAGCTGGAGAACGGTCTTCTGGAAATGGTGGGAAATAGTATAATTAACGGCGATCGTGAGCAACGACTGCCTAACACTTCGAGTATTAGTTTCGAATACGTGGAAGGAGAGTCCATCCTCTTAAAGCTCAGCGACAAGGGGATATGTGCATCCTCCGGATCTGCCTGCACCTCAGGATCTTTGGAGCCCTCCCACGTACTTCGCGCCATGGGAGTACCTTTTACTGCGGCCCACGGATCCATTCGCTTCAGCTTGAGCTCTTACAACACTGAGGAAGAAATCGATTACATTCTGGAGGTAGTGCCCCCCATAATAGAACAACTCCGTGAGATTTCTCCCTTCTGGAAGGGAGCAATGACCCAAAGCTGCGCCGCCTCATAGGTGTGAGATTTGAGATCTGAGATGTGGGATATAAGATGGCATGGAGCATGGAGCATGGGGCATAGAGTTAATGGCTGAAGGCACAGGGCGCCAGGCACAAGGTAAAAAAGACTGAATTCAGGAGTTAGGAGCCAGGAGGCTCAATTAGAAATTATGAAACTAAGGATTTGATACAGACTACTCGAGCTTTTACGATTTGAACGACGGACTACGGACGTCACCGGGGGCAAGAGCTTTACAGACTAACTCCCCCTCTGGTTTTACCCTGACCTCACCTTCATAGCTTGCTGATAAAGACTCTCTGCCTGGTAGGAGCTTCTAACATAAGGACCGGAGGCCACACCCAGGAAGCCAAGAGAGCGGGCCTCCATCTCGTAGGTTTGAAAAATGTTGGGAGGCACGTACTCCACCACAGGATGATGGTCTTTGGACGGACGGAGATATTGGCCTATAGTTACCAGGTCACATCCTACCTTCCGGAGATCCCGCAAAAGACTGGCGACTTCCTCACGCTTTTCGCCCAACCCCACCATAAACCCGCTTTTGCTGAGGGTGTTAGGGCTCAAAAGTTTTACCTCTGCCAACAATTGCAGAGATCGCTCGTAGTCAGCTTGGGGGCGAACGGCCGGGTATAACCGTGGTACTGTTTCCAGGTTATGATTCAGAACCGCAGGCTCAGCAGCAACTACGGTGGCCAGAGCGCGGGCAGAACCCTGGAAATCTGGGACCAGAACCTCCACATTGATTTCATTGCCCCTCTCTCGAATGGACCTGATTGTAGCGGCGAATTGAGCAGCGCCACCATCAGGAAGATCATCCCGGGTTACTGAGGTGAGGACAACGTACTTTAGTTTTAGAAGTGAAACGGCCTTCGCCACTCGTTCGGGCTCGTCAGGATCCGTGGGTTCCTGGGATCCGTAGGCTACGGCACAAAAGGTGCAATTACGGCTGCAATGATCACCGAGGATCATGAAGGTGGCTGTGTGGTTAGCAAAACATTCGAACTGGTTGGGACATTGGGCTTCCTGACAGACAGTGTTGAGCTTCAGGTCCGCGAGCAAATCGTTGACCTCAGATACAGAGGGTTTGTAGTTGAACCGCCTTTTTAGCCATTCCGGCTTATGCTTACGGTGCTCTGGTTTCATCCACTTTTTCCAGATAGTGGTATAGGTTTTTATCCAGTTAACTCACTTTGGGGATATTATAAACAACTTTTACGAAATGGTCTTGCAGAATGGCTCTGACTTTTGACCGAGCATAGACCAAGGAGCCGAGCGTGTTAGGATCTTTTGCTCTATGCTCCATGCTCTATGCCCCATGCGGCGAACAAAGTGAGCCAGATCCTTGACGGGCAACCATTTTTTGAGTACTCTGCATCCGCTATGATATCCAAGTACAAATGCCGATTTCATCCCGATCGAAGGGGTGTTCTTTATTGCGAAAAGTACGAATATGGCTACTGTGAAGAGTGTGTGGCCCAGGGTATAACCTGCAGTGATCCCAAATTGTACTGTAAATATCGCACCCACTGCATCATCTGGGAAAACTGCCGTGAACTTTTGAAGAAGAGTCGAGCCGGCGACGGCTAGGGTTAATACAGCCTTTATTTGAGGATACCCAACTCAGCCGCTTGAGGTGTGGTTGATGAATGTTGTTGGCCAAGGCAGTGTGGTTATAGGGACCATAGAGTGCGACAAGGATCTTTTCGTGGCTGGGCGCTTCGAGGGCACCATAATAACCACAGGTGCTCTCCATGTATATGCAGAAGGGGTAGTGAAGGGCAAAGTAAAAGCCAAAGACTTAACCGTGGCCGGGAGGATCGAAGGTGAAATTGAGGTGACCAATCGACTAAGGGTAAAAAATTCAGCCAATTTGGAGGCGAATATAAATACTCGTTTTCTTGACTGGGAAGAAGGGGCTGTACTGGAGGGTGAGGTAAACACTTTCTTTTAACCCGGATGTTTCCCGAATAAGTTACCTGGTCTCGCGACACCAATTCATCAAACATCCGGGTTAGACAAGAAGCATGGCATACCAGCTGTAAAAAAAAGGGCGGAATTTACTCCGCCCTTTCTAACCCGGATGTTCCATCAATCGCTTACTGCGCCCACGGATATGAACGTCCTCCCGTGCGTCCTCGGGTGTCGGTCCCTACGACGTACCATTTAGGTACGCCTCGTGACCAACACCCTGCGGTTGCCCGGTGGCACGTCCATCTTTCGTGGCCTCGTAACAGCAATTGATGAAACATCCGGGTTTTTTATTGGAGCAATAAAAGCTCCCACTCCTCCCCGGTGACCCTTTTTTGAAAAAATATGCCTCCAGTTGGCAAATTTTGTTATTAGCGAAAGGGCCCGGAATCCTTAAAGGCCGGGCCCTTTCTTTTCGTGGTCTGCGCGGAAAATGGCAATATGCCGGTTCCCGTGCCGCTGGTGTTGGTCTTATTGAAGCTCAACTTGCTCAGCCATTGGCTCAAACAGGTTGAGGTCATTCCAAACTCGAGCTTCTTCCCCCGAGGGGGTCAAACTAACCTGTACGTTAAGATCGTGATCAAAGTCAAACAAGCTTGGATCTCGCAGCAAGCCTTGGGAAATCTCAATGTAGCCATCTTCATAAAGGCTGGCCAGCAAGACATTGGTCATAAGTTTTTCAGTAGCCTGCTCGAGATAACCCTCTTGCATAACCGCTCCCCAGGAACCGTGCAGAGCCATTATTAGCTGCTCGAGGAGATGACAATCAAAATAGACGATGTCTTCCATTAAGGCCATGATCACCCAATGGGGGACTTCAGTAATTTTACACCCACGGTTTTCCTGAGACCATTTTATGATTTCTGCTTCTTTGACAACTTTCTCCAGTTCGATCATGACTTTTCCCCTGCACTTTTTAGTTCTCGCATTGCAGAAAAATTAGGTACACAGGCCTTAGTGCACAAGTGGTGCCAACTGTAAACTTACCCTTATGATGGCATATTTTGATAATATAATCAGTAACATAAGTCTGAAGCTGACTGGTGGCGGCGATCCAGGCCAACTCTGGACTCCAGCCCCTCTACGGCGCAAACTGACGCTTTTTGTCAGCAACAAGCAATAGTGGATTGAGAAATTAGGGAAGCTGCTGGCTGAAATACTTTCCCTGCCAGAGATCGCGGCTCTGAAGAGCCTCGCGGATGGCCTGCAAATTCGTCTGCTTATCCATGGCCCATTTTGGAGCCAGGAGTTCTTTCGGGTGGGGATCACCGGTTAGCCGGTGAATGATCACCTTCGGGGGAAGCAGGGCGAGAAACTCACAGACAATATCCACGTATTCCTCACGGCTCAGGCAACGGTAGTCGCCCCGCAGATAGAGCTTGGCAAGGGCGGTGCCTTCAATAACATAGAGCAAGTGGATCTTGACCCCCTGGATGTCGAGCTCTCCTAGAGCCCGTGCCGTGGCCAACATATCTGTCTTGTCCTCTTCTGGCAGCCCTAAAATGAC
>JAJDNT010000288.1 GCA_022340515.1 Deltaproteobacteria bacterium | reverse complement strand
AGAGGTGTGGGTAGACACCACTTTCCCATTGTCATAGGCAGGAAGGCGAGTGTGACCCTCTACGTGTTATTCCTGGCCTCCACTTATGCCTCAGTAGTATTAGGCTATTTTGTCGGGCAGTTGCCGGTGGAAGGTTTGTTGGCCCTCGGCTCCATTATCGTTGCCATTCCCACAGTAAAAGGTGTTGCCAGGTTCGCAGATGATGTGCCAAAACTGGTCCCCTATATGGGCCGGAGTGTAGTAGTAATAATTTTGACGCCAGTGTTGCTGGCCATTGGTTTGTTTTTCGGTCGCTAGTGCGGATATTTCAACTGTGGCAGCTGGTGATTAGTAATATGTCCGGTATAGGAAGAAGAAACCCTACTTTTCTCGGACAGCCAAATCAATTTCAAAAAGTTTGGGCCAAAGTTTTCCAGTTACGAAAAGACGATTATTCTTTGCATCGTAGGCAATTCCATTGAGGACATCAACCCGGCGATTATGATCTTCCGGCCTCAGGAGTCCTTCCAAATCTATCCAGCCAAGCACTACGCCTGTCTGAGGAGAGATTCTGGCGATGCGGTCTGTTTTCCAGATATTGGCGAAGA
This sequence comes from Deltaproteobacteria bacterium, assembly GCA_022340515.1. Classification (GTDB taxonomy): domain Bacteria; phylum Desulfobacterota; class Syntrophobacteria; order BM002; family BM002; genus BM002. The sequence continues at coordinate 2,613 of JAJDNT010000288.1, read as the reverse complement.
TTTCACCTCTGATGTATTCTAATTCATTGAGGTTAGACACGGAACCCTTTAGGTCTCGAACTTCAATCCGGCCGACTTCTTTGTAGGTTTCGGGATGCAAGAAGTACAGAATTGATGTGCCATCACTCATGATTAGATGTTTGCCGTCATGGGTTATGCCCCAGCCCTCTGTAGGATAGCGAAATGTTTCCAGTAACTGGAAAGTATCTTTGTCATAGACAAATCCCAGATTGGCTCTCCAGGTCAACTGAATCACCTTGTTCTGATAAACCGTAACACCCTCTCCGAAGAAGCGAGCTGGCAGGTTCCGATACTGAAGGATTGTGCCTGTGGCCAAATCAACTTTGCGCAAGCTGGACCTGCCACGCAGACCTGTTCCTTCAAATAAGAAACCGTCCGCAAATACCAATCCTTGAGTGAAGCTGTTCGGATCGTGAGGGTAACGGTTGACGATCCTGTAACCATAGATGGGAGGCTGCTCGATGGTCCTTTGCTCCAGGCAGATCTGTGAAGTTAAATCTTTTTGGATATTTTTTCCTTTGAATTCCGTGGATGCCAGGGAAAACAGAATTAATCCTCCGAAGAGGACAACAATAAAAAGAGCAGAAATGGTTATAAGGAAGCGACTCATCAGATTCCCGGAGACCTTATTTTACCTGCCTGGCGGAATCTTGGGCGGGCCAGGTAAGAGTTAAATGAGATTTCAGAAGTGGGGTTTGCCGCCGGAGGCGGATCGGCAAAGAGAGATAATAAATAAAGCTGAAGCCTGAACACTGAAACCTTAGTTTGTATGCTATGGAACTTCATAGCCCCCTTTGTCAAAAGTGATATATATAAATCGGATCGTTGTGAAGAGAGTTTCCCGGGCGTAAAATCCGCTCGGGAATGAAACCAGGTAAATCGAAGTTGCAAGAGACCACCACAGCTCCAGGTTTGAGGTCTGATTTCAGTTTCCCTCCCAGGTCTCTCATTACATCCGGAAAAAGGTAGCAAAAAACCACATCGGCCTCTGATAGATCTGCATGCCAGAAATTGCCCAACTTAATCTGAATGTTTTTGCGGCCAAAGCACAAGAGTTTGGCTTTAACGTAGGCCAGTAAATTTAGTTCGTATCCCACTGTTCTAACCCCATACCTCCGGCCAACTTGTCGAAGCACTCGCCCATCACCACAGCCAATGTCCACCAGCAGTTGCCCGGCCTTCATCGGTACGGCGTCCAAAAAGGCTGAGATTCTTACTCGGGAAGTTGAGACATAGAGAGCTCCATGGGTGGCAGGGAGAACCACGGCAGTGCAGAGAACGTAGGATAGTTTGAATACGAACAAGACTGCGGCGATGATTAAAAATGTGAAAATCCACAGATGCATTTTTTTGCTTCCCTCAAGTGAGCCCGTCCCATAATAAAAACATTTGTCAAGGGATCCGGCTCTGCCAATTTTGCTTGCGGGCGTAGAATTTGTAGAGTGCAACAGACCTGGGATCCAGGTTGGTCAAACCTTCCATTACAGCCCAGTCCATTGCCTCCAAGTATTCTTGCGCGGTAATGGCGCGGCAGATTTCTGCATGCTCATAGGCTTTATATTCCACCCTGTACTGATGCATGATGTTGACATAAGTAGATTTTGGCAAAACCTCTGCTACCCATTTAACAAACTTTTCTGTGCCTGCCACCCGGTTGGGCATTACCAAGTGACGTATCATCAGTCCGCGAAGGGCGATCCCTCGCTGGTCAACCAAGTGTTGTCCGACCTGACGGTTCATTTCAATTATGGCTTCCTTGGCTACCTCGGGGTAGTCAGAGGTTCCGGCTGAATATTTTGCCGCTTTTTCACCGTCCATGTATTTTAGGTCCGGCAGATAGATGTCCACAATACCGTCAAGGATTTTCAATATCTCCACCCGTTCGTAACCGCTTGTGTTGTAGACTAAAGGGATGTGAAGCCCCTTTTTGCAAGCAATTCTAGTAGCACTGATAATGTTTGGCATTACGTGAGTGGGGGTGACCAAGTTAATATTATGGCAGCCGAGCTTTTGCAAATAGAGCATCATCCTCGCCAGGTCTTCGTCTTCCAGTTCCCTACCCTGTCCCTCGTGAGCTATGGGCCAGTTCTGACAAAAGACGCAGCGTAGGTTGCAGTTGGAGAAAAAGATAGTGCCAGAACCCTGTTGGCCAACCAAAGAGATCTCTTCACCGAAATGAGGCTGGGCAATATAAATTACAACTTTCCCCGGAGCCCGGCAGAAGCCGTGCTCGCCTGCCAACCTATTTGCCCCACATTGACGGGGACAAAGCTCACACTTTCGCAAAAGGGAATATGCCTGTTCTATCCTAGGAGCCAGCCGGCCCTCACTCTCTAATTTGGCGTAGGCTGGATGCCAGCCTTGTTTTTGTCGGGATGCAGCAGAGAGAATCTTTTGGGGCAAAAAAAGTGAGCCGCCGAGGACTAAAGAGCTTTTAATAAAATCCCGGCGCGTGATCTTCATAAAAAAACTCTACCATCTTAGAATCGTAACAGGAAGGATTTTCGACAACTCCGGGGGTGGTGGCGAGGAAACCACGAGGAGATAAGATTTCTTTCTTGCCGACGATGGGCATCCTGGCGGGTTTTTCCC
>JAJDNT010000263.1 GCA_022340515.1 Deltaproteobacteria bacterium | reverse complement strand
GAGGGCAACTAGGCACTCCTTCGACAAGCTCAGGACAAGTATGGACTAGGGACTAGGCAGCGAGTCAGCATAGCGCAAGACGGAGAGCGCAGAGCGTCAAGTTCAAAGTTTAAAGTATGAAAATACGTAAAAGATTAATCAATAAACTTGGAACTTGGAACTTGGAACTTTGAACCTTATCGAGCTGACTGCTGAGAGCTGATAAGACAGGCAAAGCGGCTAAACAGGCAGAGGTAGCAGAGCCTAGGGTTAAAATTTCTAGGTAAAGCAATGAGTTTGGAAGAGGGTCTGAAAAGAGCAGCTGAAATTATCGACAATGCCGGTGCTCTCTTTATCTGTGCGGGAGCAGGCATGGGCGTTGACTCGGGTTTGCCCGACTTCAGGGGGACCGAGGGGTTTTGGAAAGCATACCCGCCCATAGCGAAATTGGGAAAATCTTTCGTTGAGATGGCGAATCCGGTGTGGTTTCAGCGGAACCCGAAGTTGGCATGGGCATTCTATGGGCATAGGCTGAAACTCTATCGACAAACCAAACCTCACAGTGGTTTTCAGCAATTGCTGCAAATCGGTGAAGAGAAACCAGGGGGATATTTCGTCTTCACCTCAAACGTGGACGGTCAGTTTCAAAAAGGAGGATACAGTACGAGTAAGATTGAGGAGTGCCATGGCTCTATTCACTACTTTCAATGTGCGGGGCCATGCAGCGACAACATTTGGGACGCCAGTCATATTAATGTTCTCGTAGATGAAGAAAGTTTCGAAGCCCAGGAACCACTGCCTCGATGTGAAAATTGCGGGAATATGGCTCGGCCAAATGTTCTGATGTTCGGTGATTGGGCATGGGTCGCGGCACGTACCTTGTCGCAGCGAACCAGGCTGGCCAGTTGGCTGGGAAACATATCTTCCCAGAACCATCCATTGGCAGTGGTGGAAATCGGTGCGGGCGAGGCAGTTCCCACTGTTCGCAATCAGGCGGAACATGTGGTAAGAAAATATAGGGCTCGGCTCATACGAATTAATCCACGGGATTACCAGGTTCCAGACAAAACACACGTCTCCCTCCCCTTGGGTGGCGCAGAAGCGGTGGATGGGGTTTACCAAAGAATCCGCGGGGAGTAGGAGCAGGCTACCTTCAGGAAGGGGACCGGTATGAAGGACAAAGCTTTGCCTTGGCCAAAAAATCTGCAGTCCTTTTTCGCCGCCTTCTTCGCCATAGCCTTTACGGTTATTTGTCTTTGCTCACCATGTATAGCCGAAAAATCAGACACTTCAGGCGATGAACCCAGTGAGGCAGTTTCGACACCGGAGGACATTTCAGGGAAGGAGAAAGAATCTGCCATTCAACGGGGGGAAAGGAAGGAAAAAGGGATAGGAACCGGCGTCTTTTCACTGAGAACCCATCGGCAAAATTATTTTCTTCCTTTTACCTATAACAGCAATCCAAATAGAGACACCTATGATGATGCTGGTGAAAATAAGCCAAGCAATATCGAGGTAAAATTTCAGCTCAGCTTCAAGGTGCTATTGTGGGAGAAGATATTTTGGGATAATGGTGACCTTTATTTCGGCTATACCCAGCTTTCTTTCTGGCAGCTCTACGATAAGAAGCTGTCCTCACCTTTCAGAGAGACCAACTACGAACCTGAAGTATTTTTCAAATTTGATACGGATTTTAATGTTCTCGGACTAACGAACCGAATCATTTCCATCGGATTCAACCACGAATCAAACGGAAAGAGTGGAGATCTTTCACGAAGCTGGAACCGCATATTTGCCGTCTTTGCAGCCGACCGAGGAAATTTTACCATCGCACTGAAACCCTGGTACCGGATTCCTGAGGACAATGATGACGATGACAATCCAAACATTGAAAAGTATATGGGGTACGGTGAACTCTTTGGGGCATATCGGCTGAAAGGGCATGTTTTCTCGTTCATGTTCCGAAACAATCTGCGGCAAAATAACAGGGGAGCTGTAGAACTCGGATGGAGCTATCCGATTACGGATAACCTGAGGCTATACGCCCAGTACTTTAATGGCTACGGGGAGAGCCTGGTTGACTACGATAACAGCGTAAATCGCATTGGTGTCGGGCTGATGTTGAACGACTGGCTTTAACCCGGATGTCTGATGAATTGCTTGCTGCGACCATGGATATGGCCGTCCTTCCGGGTGTCCTCGGGTCTTCCTTCGACAGACTCAGGCCTTGAGATTGGAAGTAGGTGTCAGGTGTCAGGGAAAAGAAAGACCAGGGCTGGAACCTGAACACTGAAACCTGATTTCTGGCTGCTGACCACTATATTTTTTGACTGCTGATTTCACTCGCCTCCTAAAACAGCTCTGTATCGATCTTTAGAAGGGCAGTTTGCTAGCACCTTTTAGGGCAGAACCACCTGGGAGGTTGCTAGAAACTTTTCCGGAAAAGCCCTTACTGCCTTTACCTAAGCCACCAGAAAAACCTCGCGCTTCCACCGAAGCTGGGCTGGAAGACCTTGCTTTGCTTCCTCCAGGAACTTTGAGAAAACTTGCAGAGTCTCTGCGAGCTCTCTGGACGTTCTGCTGCAGAGAAGTCTGAGCCCTTATTCCGCTGAAATCATGGAAGTTTTTTATGTTTCGAGATGGTAGAGAAGAATGTCTTCCGGGCGCAAAAGGTTGGCCGAGGGCTTTCTTTTCGTTTCTCCCAAGAGCGGTGAAAGACTTTGCAGGGTCTCTACGAGCTCTCTGAACCTCCTGCGGAGGAGACTTCTGCGCCCTTACTCCGGTGGGACCAGTGAAAGTTCTTTTCTGTTGGCTGATTTCATTTCTGGTCCAGCCTATGAAGCCTCCGGGCGATTTCAGAATAGGGACATTTCTATTAACCGGTATTCTCTGGGACGCCATCCGGTCATGGCTGCGCTGCAAGATGGTTCGAGCTCCTCTTTGCGCCGCAGCTCTGGTAAGCAGTCTTCCATGGGAGCTATTCACCTCACCTCTCAATGACCTTCCCCCCCGTCGTTTTGCCGGGTCGATCTTGAAAAACCGGCGATGACGGCGGTGAAAAACGTGATTGGTGACCACCACAATACGGTTGCGAACAAAGGACACTTTGTGGAAGTCGTGGAGGATGAAGAATCCAGAGAAGAAGAACCGGGAATACCAGAAGGGATAAGGAACCCAAGCATACAGGTAGAGGTAATCTGATGGAGGGGGATAGTAGGTAATTACAGGCGGGCCTTCCCTGTAGTAATAATTGTTGATCACCGTTGGTTCGGTGTACTGAGGGCATGCCGGCGCTGAAGCTTCACCGTACTCTTCGGAGGTATCGGCCAGTACGTAGAGCCCAAGTTCTGCTGATAGGTTTTCTAATACCGCCAGAGCCTCATACCTGCCCATGGGCAGCCTGTTAGAGTCCGCTGCATCAGCCACTGCATCATGCAACTCCCCCAGAATATCCGGTGTTACAGGATAATCAGAGATCCAGCCGTTTTTCGGGGCCACTCCGGCAGAGGCCAGCAGGGCTTCGGCTTCCGTCTCATTTTCAATTGTGCCCATCTCGAGACCGCTGGCCAGCCTGGCGGCAAAATCGCCTTCGCGCACAAGAGTGGGTGCCACCGGGGGAGGGCTCTTGATTGTCTGCTTTGCTTGCGGGTAAGCTCCGGGCGATGACATGAGTAAAAAAGCTACAGCCATCGCCATGGCTAATAATTTTTTCATTTGTCCTCCCTCCTTTCTAAGATTAAAGAGAAGCACCAGCCAAAAGCAGTGTAAGCAAGGAGACGAAATGGTTACTTGCGGGAGCGTCTATCATCTCTCAGTCGTCTGTGTTTCTTAAAGTCTTCTCTTAACTCATCTAACTTTTTCTTTTGATCTTCGCTTAGTTCTGCTTTAATCTTGGCAAAACCTTGATCCATTATTTTCTTAATTTCAGGGCGGCTCTTGCGATAGAACTCACGTCGTTTTTCAATCATCTGATTAACGATCGGTTCTATTTTAATCTGCTGATCCGGAGTCAGATTCAGCTTTTTGGAAAGTTTTTCCATAATGAAAGATTTTCTGGCCCCGGGTTCCTTAATGAGAGGAACAAGCCTATGCTTCAGGTAGATTCCTGTGCCTACCGAGCCAGCGAGGATCCCAAGAACAAATACAAGTAATAAGCCCGAAATTAGCTTCCATCTTATAACTTTTGCGCTCATCATTTCACACCCTAGAGTCCAAAGAACTGGTTGAGAGTAATTTCCTCCGTACTGTTCATCAGTAACTCAATAACGTCATAGCCCGAGATAAAATCGAAGGAAGACAATAGCACTGTCAAGCCGAGGATCAAGAGACAGGTAACCGGAACAAGCCGCCAAACAAGTTGCTCGAACATGGCAAGAAAGCTTGGACTCGCCTCGATCTTACCGAACTCGCGAATGCGACGCATGACCTCTTCCTGCCACTGGTCGGTTACTTCGACTTTTTCCCTCTCCTGATAGGCTCGCCGAAGTACTTGTCTTAGCGCTTCATCTTTATCTTTGATTGGAGACATCGTTCACTCCCTACGGTTTTAAAATATTTCCTTTATTAGTTTATGAAGTTTTTTACGTGCGCGAAATGACCTCACTTTGACGTTGACAGTGGACCAGCCTAAAAGACTGGCGGCTTCCTTTACCGAATAACCTTCCAGGTAGACCAGTTCCAACACCATTCTGTCCTCGGGAGATAACCTGTCCAAAGCCCAATCCAATACTTCTCTGGCTTCCTTTTGTGAATATCTCTCGTCGAAGGATTGACTCGATTTGGCAGCCGTTGCCTCTTCGAGCCAAATCTGATGTTTCTCAGAGAGAGAGCTCACTGGTATCTCACGATATCTATAATGTTTTCTCCAGAAGTCATAACAAGTTCTTATGGTTATGGTCGACAGCCACTGTTTGAAGCTGTCATCTCTTTTAAAATTAGGTAAAGACTGATAGACCCTGATAAACACGTCCTGCGCGACCTCCTCCACCTTATCGAAGGGAATATGCTTTTTGACTATTCTCACAACATGAGCTTCATATCTATGCAATAAAACTTCAAAGGCGTTCACGTCGCCCGAGACAATCTGATCAACTACTTCAGCATCAGCAGAACTGTGAGAATCAGTATCCATTAGACCTATCAGTGGGGTTTAATTTTTTAAGGACTCACACTTGGCAACCGAGAGCTCTATGGTTTACACGGATCAGGAAATTGTCGCCGCTTTTCACTCCTGGTTGCTGGCTCCTTCTGAGACTGGAGCGATCCGGGCTTTCTCCCTTCCAAATCTATGGACTTTACCTTGTTCTAATAATTGCATTTGGTTGGGAGTAAGAACTGTTTTCAATTCAGCCATCATTTTCACTCTCATGACCAATAGCTCTTCCTTGATTGGCGCCGCCCGGCGAAGAGCATTTCTGATTTCGGCTTCATCAGGTTGCTCGCTCTCCAAAATTCCAGCTAGATTTTTATTTGCCTCTCTAAGGCTTTCTTTGAGGGTTTCCCTTTCATTGTCGTACTTTTCCATAATATTCATTAGTTGTAATTTCTGAGAATCCGAGAGGTCAAGTTGAATAATGGTTCTCAAGCCATGCAATCCTGGCCCCAAGGCGCCGGGAGCCCCATGATGCCGCCCAAACCGGCCGGCTTCCACTGCTACAGTACCCGCAAAAAAAATTGTCAAGAACAACACGGCGACCAAAGCTTTGTTGAGTTTCATTTTGTCCTCCTGCCACTGCAGATTAATTATAGGTCATCTGAGCAATTATGCCTTTACTTATTATTATCGCTGGAGCAGCTGAAAAGGTTACAAGTCATGGACATGGAGCATAGAGCAAGGGGCATAGGGCACATTTCAGCTTGCAGCAGGCAGCTGACAGCGGGCAGCCCTTTCAACTAGGCACTAGGCACTTTTCGATTGTAGATTTCAGGTAAAAAAATGACAGCGAAGCCTAATGACGGCGCAGCCCAATGACAGCGCAGCGTAGTGACGAAAGGAGAGTGAGGACGCCTGTTCTAGCCTAATACAGGTGGCCCCCAGGAGGACCTTGCTCTTGTATCACCACCGGCCACGGTACCCCGGCCAGTGGGAGGCTTTTTTTGTTGCCTTCTGTCAATTCATAAAGAGATAATAAAATGAAATAGATAAAAAAGGTACGACCATGGGATAAGAATCCAAAGATCAGAAAGGCAAGCTAAGATCTTTGGATAGGATCTTTTCCCTTGCTTATCACCATTTCTATTCTCTTTGTATTTTTGGCTGTTTTTATCGCGGATAAAGAGCTATTGGACAAATAGGGTAAGTTTTTTGGAAGTACAGTACTGTCCTAGGCTGGTAGGGGTAGTCTTTCCAGACAAGGGGAAAAACTAAATTCTACCCCGTTACCAAAAAGGCAGGATGTCTATGCACTCTTGAAAGGAGGTTGGGAACGGTTTGCAGTGTTTTGAAAGGAGGATGAAACTATGCCTTGGGTAGACCTGGAACTTTGTACCGGTTGTGGCGACTGTGTAAA
>JAJDNT010000271.1 GCA_022340515.1 Deltaproteobacteria bacterium | reverse complement strand
AGTTTTTTACAATAAATTAACAAAAAATCTACAAAAAGTTAACAATCTACGAATTTTACGTATTTACAATTAAGCAAAAACGTAATTTAATACATTTAATAGATTTTGCCACGCATTTTCAATATTTGCGATCCAGGTTTGTCTCCGAGTTTAAAGTTTCATTCTTTATTTGACCACCAAACTTAGACTCTCCCAGAGGAGGTGGCCCATGAAAGAGCCAACCTGGGAAAAGTGTCATTACTACAGAAGTAGAAGGTGTCCAGCACAATCAACCATCGACAAAGCTTACCTCATTCCTCAGTTACTCCAACACTCTGACCTCAGAGCTGCTATTGATGCTTGCGATCAGTGCGAAATTTATCACAAAGATAAGAGAAAGTACCGTCGAACAGCACGACCTTTCAAAGTTGTGGTTAGTAACAAGAAACCAAAACGAAATATCGTTGGAACTGTTGTCGATGTAAGTGTAAAAGGCGCTCTCATTAAATTAGACAATTGGATGGATTTTAATAAAGAGCAAATGATCAACTTGAAATTATATTATAATAAAGCAACTTCAGACAAAAAAGAAATTAATGTAGTCAATGTATCAGGTCTAATTAAGAGAGTTGCTAAAGAAAAACAAGAGCTAGCTGTTGTGTTTATTGAAGATGACAATGTGAAAAAATGTGCCAACATTTAGAATTAGTTTACACTTTTCCTAATTTAATAAGGTGACTCTAGCGTAAAATTTTTTAAGTGTCAAAACAAAAATTTAAAAAACATTCATTTTTATAGATATAATGAAAAGCTGCACCCTTACTGCCATGGGGAAAGCCTAGATCAAGAGGAAATTGTTAAAAAAATTTATTGTAATATCAAACAATTCTCTTAGTTATCTACAAATTAACAAAACAAACCATCCATTTATCCACCCTGGCGATACTACCACCCACTCCAACTATCTGCTCCGGCCTGAAAGGTATTTCTCTGCCTCAGACCCCAGTGAGAAAAAGGGAGAGAAGTAGACAAGGAATTCTCTTTTTTAGTAGGTTTATTGAGGCTAAAATGTCTTATCGATTATCAGTGAATAATGCTCACTGGGAGCTACTAAGATTTACTAATAGGAGTAGGAACAGATGCCTAATGATATTGGCAAGAGAAGTCTCATACTGGCTGGCGACATAGGGGGAACCAAGACCAACCTGGGACTTTTTCGCAGGGGCAAGAAGCGTCCTGTTTTAAAGGCGCTGGAGACTTACCCCAGTCGTAGGGCCCCCAGCCTCGAGCATATAGTCAAGGGTTTTATAAAGAAACACCAGGTGCGGGTCAGCACGGCTTGTTTCGGCATCGCGGGGCCGGTGATCGCAGGGAGAGTCAAGACCACCAATCTGCCCTGGGATGTTTCCGAAGCTCGGATGGAGAGGCAACTCCAGTTTTCCCATGTTTCTTTGATTAACGACTTAACAGCCACGGCTCTGGCCATACCCTTGCTCACCAGTAAAGAACTTTTTCCACTTAACAAAACAAGGGGTAGAAAAGGTCATAATATTGCCATAATGGCCCCGGGAACAGGCCTGGGAACAGGATTCCTCATCCCCTGGGAGGGAAAATACATCCCTGTTTCGTCGGAGGGGGGCCATGTTGATTTTTCACCCAATAGTAAAGCAGAAATTGAACTGTGGCAGTATCTTAGTGAAGAGTACGGTCACGTAAGCGTAGAAAGGATTGTATCGGGTCCCGGATTAGTGAAAATCTATTCCTGGCTCAAGGACTCAGGCCGCTACCGCGAACCTGCTTGGTTGGCCAAGAAGGTTAAGGAGATGGAGCCGGCTGCAGCAATAAGTGAAGTAGCCTTGGCTGACGGGCACCCACTGTGCGTGGATGCTCTGAATGTGTTTGTCTCCGTTCTGGGAGCTGCTGCAGGAAATCTGGCCTTGACAGCAATGACCACCGGAGGTGTTTATTTGGGAGGGGGAATTCCGCCCAAGATTTTGCCAAAATTGCAAGAGCCACTCTTCATGCAAGCATATAAAAACAAAGGCAGATTTAGGAAATTTCTGGAAAAAATCCCCGTCAAAGTCATTCTAAATCCTAAGGCAGCCCTGCTGGGAGCCGCACAATGGGGTTTCGACAGAGAGGGAAAATAGGTTGGTAGGACTAGCAGTTTCGCCAAGGTATGTATTTTTTGATCGGGCAATTGCTCATAGATTGGCAGTTAGCGCAGTCCCTGGGATGAGTGATGCAGCCCTTGGAGCGTGCGTAGGAAGCGGCTAATTTGGCACCTGGCCTTGCATAGGCTTCTGCTACCTCTTCTAGCAAGGTGCCCATTTTCCCTGGTATGTTGGTCATGCCAGCATAAGTGACATTTTTCAAGCCTACTGCTTTGGCTTGCTCCACACACCTGTGCATAAGCTGAATCGGGGCTCCCAGGTGTTCGTCCAGGACGAAATTGGGCCTGAAAGCGAGGAAGGCCACGGGCAGTTCTTTGGATATGGAGGCGAGGAAACGGCAGAGAGGCTCAATGTCATCCTCATTGATCCCCGGTATTGCAACTATCCGGTATTCCCACAGCTTATCTGGAGCATTTCTGCCAACTATCTCAGCATTTCGTAGCACCGGCTCAACGGGTGCCCCAGTTATAGCCCTCATGGTGTCATCGTAATAGGCTTTGAGGTCAAAGGTCAGGGAGGTGGTGAAGCTTAGTACTCGACGGAGAGAATTTTCGGTCATAAAGCCGTTAGTGTCAAAGTTGACCTTCAGTTCAGGTCGGATGCGTCTGGCCTCTGCCATAAAACTTTCAATGAAGGGCAAATGAATTGTGGGCTCACCACCGGAGAAGAAAACTCGGTCAGCTCTCATAAGCACTCCTGGTGCTGACTCAAGCATCCTAATAGATTCTTCGGCGAGAGACCGGGGCTCGACATACCCCTCTATAGGCATACGGTTGTCGGGAAACTGCGATATTGTCCAGTTTTGGCACCCTAAACACTTAAAGTTACAACCAGCCATAAAAATGGTGTAGCTTTCAGGGGGGGCGGGATGGAGTGTCCTGGAAGCAACCAAGGGGCCAGCCATTCGGCATACCCCCAAATCGCCGGCGGTGCGGTCGACCCCGCACCTGTGTTCGCAAAGGGTGCACTCACGAAGATCATTGTCGAAGTTCAGATTTTTCATATTGTTTAATCGTAATTGTTTCCTCTTTTCCCGGTGGGGAAGGAAAATTGTGGTGGCCCAAATCTCACCAAAGGAGAAGTTGGGGGGAGAAAATAAAGTTAACCCCTTTGAGCTCCAGTTAACAGCTCAGTAATCATCATTAAAAATCAGCCAGGAATCGGAAGGTTCTCGTCCCTCCGCCACGGCAGCCTCGTACGGATGAGTGAGAGCCTCTACAGCATGACTCAAGGCATAGACTTCATCCTTGTCAGATTTCAACAAAGCATCCTCCGAGATCTTCTGATCAGGTATTTTTAAAAAATGACTTTGCTCAAAATAGATTTCCCTATCCCCAGGATATCTAAACAACCTCACTCTGATTTTGGGAGTGAGGCCGCCCAAGCGGAAAGACACCTCGCTGAGGAAAATCTTGACATCCCTTAATGTTCTGTTTGAGACTGCATCATCAATTTTCCATCCCAATGTTCTCTCCTCCCCTTCATTGTGTTTGCATTCTGCCAAGAGCAGAACAACATATCATTTAGCATTTATCATTTCACATTTGTGGTTTCTGATCTAGATGAAATGCAGAGAAATAGAGAATCCAGGTCGGGAACACCTGGCTTTGAGCTACCCCGGAGTTGGTTATTCCTTGACGGGTGAATTTGCTGCAGTAATGGAGTAATAATGAAAATTTTCTCATGTTGAAATTCGGGCTTTAATTTTTCCAACACTCCAGTGTTCCAATACAGCTTGCCATCTTAACCGGCAAATTCATCTACCTCTGAATTGGTCCAAAGGTGGAGGGCTGTCAAAACCGGTTTTCCTCTCCCAGTTTACTCTTCAGGTTTTCCAGGTTATACTATTTAGCGGGTAGGATTTAGAGTGTCCCCAATCAATCCTATCCTATTGAAACCTCCCTGGATTCGCCCCATCCTTGCACGGAGCCGCAAGGGTGGGGCACTTTTTTTGGTTGCCTCATTGACAGTTTAGAGGTGGGTTATTTCTGTGGAGCAATGTGGTGCAAGATGGCGGGTTTGAGGTGGCAGAGAGCATAGGGCATAAGGCCAGAGGTCGGAGGTCAGAGATCAGAGGTCGGATTGCGGAGTTTTTAGCTGAAAGCTGATCGCTGACAGCTTAAAGCTAATAACAACTAACCAAACCGCCTAAACATGCAAGGTCCCTTGGCGATAGTCATTCGACAAAAGATTCGAGTTCAGCGGAGCGCGAAGCGTGTCTTAGTTTCTGGATGGCTCGCTTCTCTATTTGCCGGACACGCTCCTTTGACACCCCGAGCCTTCCGCCTATAGTTTTAAGGGTCTGCACGGGTTTGCCATCGATGCCAAATCGGGATTTGAGCACTCCTTCTTCCCGGGGAGAGAGGGAAGCCAAGACTCTTCTTGTAACATCAACAAGTTCTAACTGGCTAATCTCTTCAAGGGGTGAGATGCTCTTATTATCCTCGATGAAATCGCCAAACCGTTGTTCCCGTTTCCCAACCGTTGCCTCCAAGGAGGCCGGACGGCAGGAGAGCTGGTCTAGCATGGTAACTTTCTCTAGTGGTAAGCCGCTGCGCTCGGCAATCTCCATGGCACTAGGTTCGCGGTCTAACTCCTCGAAGAGTTCTGAGATTACTTTATGAAAGAAGCTTTTCATCTCTATTACGTGAACAGGCAGCCGGATAGTATTGGTCTTTTCGTAGATTGCTCGGATAATTGATTGTCGTACCCACCATGTGGCGTAAGTGCTGAAGCGGTTCCCTTTGGTGTAATCATAGCGGGAGACCGCCTTAAGCAAACCCATGTTTCCCTCTTGTATGAGGTCAAGAAAACTCAAACCTCG
>JAJDNT010000254.1 GCA_022340515.1 Deltaproteobacteria bacterium | reverse complement strand
CTCGCTCAGGCGAGGCGGGCGGGCGAAATCCGCAATCCGCAATGCCCTATCCCCCATGCTCTATCCCCTATGCTCCATGCCCTATGCCCTATGCCCTATGCCCTGTGCCCTGCGCCCTGTGCCTAAAACACTCACATTACCCTTCCGGGCAGCATTCTTCTAAGTGCTCTTCCAATCCTTTTGAATAAGCTTCAAGCTTGGCTTTGGCCTCTTCGAGTTCTTCGATAATTTGGGAGAGCCTAAATTCTCTGGCCTCAACTTTGACCAACATCATCCCAAATGATTCGGCTAACTCTGCTAGAAAACTTGGATACCTGCCTTTCTTGGCGAGCTCGAATAATTTATCAGCATCTGATTTCTCATATTTACCAGCCGCAATATTCTTACATGCAGAATTAAGCATCTCGAACAAATCAAGATAATAACGTTCAAGATCCATTTTGTTTCCCCTTCATATAAATGAGTCTGAGTAGAGAAAGGCAAAAGGGAGCTGACACTTTTTCCGTTCTTCAGTCATTCCTGTTTTTTACTAGATAGTTAACTACATAGCAACATAAATAGCTATATGGACTGTTGCATTAGGGCGAGAGACAAGAATGAAGTTGGCAGCTTTCTTGCAGAATTCAAATGCGAATAGGACACAGATTACACAGATTAAAAAGATGGAGAGAGCAAACTCTGCGGTGGAGATATCGCTTAAAAGCACCGCATGGCGGTGGGTCCGATTTATCGGATCCACAGAGGAAATCTGGAGAGCTGGAACAAGCTTGATTGTTCATCTGCTTCAGGCTTCCTCTGTTGCTTTGAAGCGATACTGCCATTCAAGGTACTGCTCTTTCCGTCAAGTCGAGCCGTGAAATCCGTGTGTTCCGCCGGCGGCGGAACCCGTGCCAAAAGAATAAAGGTTTTTCAGGAAGAGAAATCTATGTCTAAACGGATTACCTCAGTCCTATGTTTCGCTGCAATCTTATTTCTCATGCTGCCCTGCCCTGCCTGGGCCTGGTCAGGCAAGGTGATTGGCGTGGCAGACGGGGATACCATAACTGTTCTCCGCGACAAAAAACCTCAAAAGATCCGTCTGTACGGAATAGACTGCCCTGAGAAACGACAACCCTTCGGCAAGAGAGCAAAGCAATTTACCTCTGAGATGGTATTCGGAAAAGTCGTAGAGGTTGAGCCTGTCGCAACCGACCGCTACGGCAGAACCGTAGCATTTGTGAGGATTGAAAACATCACCGTCAACGAAGAGCTCATCAAAGAAGGCCTGGGATGGGTCTACGGGCGCTATTGCAGATTGCCGCTCTGCGCAGAGTGGCAAACTCTGGAACGTACAGCCCAGAACGAGAAGAGAGGACTCTGGGGATCATCGGGTCAAATTCCACCGTGGGACTTTAGGAGACGAAGGAAGCTGTAAGCCCCATCATTATTATTTCTCTTTTGGTCACCCTATGCTCTATGCCCTATGCCCCATGCTCATACTGGGAATACAGAAGACAAAAGTAGTGCTAGTCCACAGTTAGTAAATTCTTTTCCTGCCTTGTGCCTTGCGCCGTGTGCCTCATGCCTAGCCTTATTTTTAGCTCGGCCCGACCACGACTCCCCTTTGCAAAATCTTTTATTTGCAATTCTGTCGATTCTTATTTCCTATTGAGTTAATATTAATTACATGGGAGCTAAGGCAAGCTCCCCGCTCCACTCTTTTTCTAGCGAAACTCAGCGCAGCTCGAGATTGAAAAATTGAAGGAATGGAGCACATCTAAACCTGGCGAAGATTTCATGCAGCCCTAAGGAGTTGTCAAATCGAAAATAAAACAATTATTACTCACTGATTCACGAGAAACAACATGGATCAAACTCATAAAAGAACACGGAATGGAGACGACATTATGCGAATAAATAAGCTACTTTGGCCCACTGACTTTTCTGAAAACGCGGGAAAGGCTCTGCCGCAAGTTCATTCCCTGATGGAGAAATACGGATGTGAAGTGCACGTGCTCTATGTGACTCAGGAGCTAGCCTACCATGAACCGTGGTACGGTGAATTCGACCAAAAACACCTAGACAAAATATCCGTTTGGCAGAACGAGCAAGCCGAGAAGCATCTCAATCAGATTTGCGAAAAGTACCTGCAAGGTTGCCCGATGTACGTGCGGCACGTGAGCTCAGGTGATCCCGCCACGGAAATCCTCAGCCTGATCGCTCGGGAAAACATTGACATAGTGGTAATGGCCACCTGCGGAGCAAAAGGAGATTTCCCCTTCGGCAGCGTCGCCGACAGGGTGGTAAAAAATTCACCGGTGCCGGTCGTTACCGTGCCGGTTTGCCCGGTGAAGTAAAATCAACTCTACCAAATCAAACTCTGGGCGTGTTTGAGGACGAAATGGACTCAAAGGCAGCCCGCTCACTTCTCATAGAAGAAGAAAGGCGAGATGCGATATCGCTCTCGCCTTTCCATAATTCATTTGGTCAACTCAATTTTATGGGCTGAAATGGTTTTTATCCTCCTATTTTCCTCGAAGGGAAATTTTTATTCTTTGGTCATCTAAATAGAGGATTAAGTTAACCATCTATCTATTCAATAGGCACTTTATAGCCATGCATCGTTTCCTCAAAGGGAACATCAATACTGAGAAGACCGGATTCAAACTTAGCTTTTGCCTCTTGATGCTTGACCCTGTGTGCCAACATAAAACAGGTTTCGTATTTGAATCGCTCTGCTTCTGCCTTAAGGCAAAAGCCCTCTTTGCCCATTTCGAGCTCCACACCTTCTTTGGGTGCCCCGGCAAGATTTACTGAAATTCTCAAACCGGTATCCTTCTCGTTATGAGCCACATCTATCCTGGGGACAATTACCCTTTTTTCTTCTGCCACCATGACTTTATTCTCCTTCCTAGCCGATGCTTATGTATTGCGCTCCATTCTGCCTCGCCTGCTTTCCTCTTTTTGTTTGGATTACATCCTTGCTCGTTGTTCAATCTCCACTCGAGCTTTTTCCCAGAGTTCTGGCTCTTCTATATTGCCGTGAACAAAGTCTACGCAAGCTGCTACTTGCTCGATGAAGTCCATTTCAAAACCAACCTCTTGGGAAACTTGCTCGCAGATCTGCTTAGCTCGTGCAAACCGATACCTCTCGTCGGGTGAGAGGTGTTCAAGACCTCTTATATAGACTCCGGTTTTCTCTTCCATCAGAGTGTCTCCTTTTTTTGTCCTTGGCCTTCTTCCAGTGTTCCGCTAACACTGCTATTTTGCGGAAAAAACATTCTATCCACTAATACTAAGAGCGTAACTCCACAAAGGTTACGAGGCAATACGAAACCCACCTTTTTTGTAGGCTTTTTGAGCACCCAGGCCAATCAGGCAAAAGGGAGGCGATTACTTGGCGGCTATACACCAATGGTGATGCTGATCAGGGGTAGAGAATTCAAATTAATACGAAGTCGCGGTGGGGCCAAATTACCCTTCTGTTTAGCCGGTCTTATCAGCAGGCAGCACGCAGCGTTCAGCTGTCAGCTAAAAAATCTCTAATCCGACCTCTGACTTCTGTCATCTGTCATCTGTCATCTGTCGTCTGCCGTCTGTCCTCTGACCCTATGCCCTCTTATTACAACAAATGACAGCGGAGCGTAATGACTTAAATCGCCTTGCGTTGCACCGTCTCCGGCATGTATCGTAACACTATCCAGGCGGCCACCAAGGACATTAAACCACCCACTAAGAAAGGCAACTCGAAAAACAGTACAGCCAAAAGACCGGCCAACAATGGACCCGCGGCAAGCCCTAAACTAAATCCCATGGTAATCACACTCATCTGACGGCCCTCACCGCCCGTCTGCGACAAGTCCGCAGCCACGGCAAAGGCAGGTGCGGCAATGCAGGCAGAGGCAACTCCCTGGAACAAGCGGACAAGAATTAACTGATGCATGTCGTTTACCTCTCCCAGCAATGCAGTGGCCGGGGCCATTAACAGAAGACCTACCAGCACAAGCGGTTTTCTGCCAATAAAATCGGATAGTCGCCCAAGTGGGATCTGAAACGCCAGTCGGCCAACCATGAGGACACTGAACGCAATCCCAAAGCCAAGAGCGGTCATGTCCAGGCGGGCATTAAATTCATTTTCCAGAGTAGTTACCATAGAAAAACCATTGGCCATTACGAAGGTTGCCAGTGCTGCGCTTAAGATGCCCGCATTGAGCAGGGAAGGGTCAATGATTTGAAATCTTTTCGCAACTGCAGCCTTCTTAGGTACAGGCACATCGTGCACCCAGATTTGAACGAGTAGCATGGCCAGAAAACTAAATCCCGCGCCCACATAAAAAGCGGCATTAAATCCAAAGTGGACTTTGAGAAAGCCTCCAATGAGTGGTCCCAGGGCGAAACCCAGCATTCTCATCGTGCTGTAGAACCCCATGGACCCGCCCCGTGTCTTCTTTTCCGTGATGACTGCCATAAGTGCCAGCGAAGCAGGAATGGTAATGGCAACCCCTACCCCCTGTAACGTGCGCAGAATCAGCAGATCAACGAACCGCCGGGCGTAAACAAACGTTAGCGTACCTGTACCAACTAATGCCAGACCTGCCTGAATGAGCACTTTGCGCCGACCCAGACGATCAGACAATGCTCCCATCAGAGGCTGAAAGGCAGAATTAACAAAGCCATACAGCGAAATAATCAGGCCGACCATCACAGGCAGTGGAAGATGAAAATAGATTTCAGGTAAGGTGGCAACGTACAACGGAATGACGATAAACAGGATGCTGTTTCCCATTGCATCCGCCATCCGTGCGATCGAAAGAGCAAAAACCGCACGATTGACGCCAATGGACTTGACAAGTGTGTGCCATTTTGACTTTGTCATTTGCATCCCGGAGGCCAGTTTATAGTATGCTTCTCAGGTTTTGCCCTTTGTTGCAAAAAATCAAGGCACGCTAAGCGGTCGCACCACTCTGCATAACTATATTTTATAATCATAAGTCCCCAAAATAGGGATTTCCAGGGCCAGGAGTGCCATTTTTGACCTAACTGTGCCTTGGTCGCGTCAAATTATATATTCCTGTTTAGCCGGTTTAAATAAGCCCTCAGCGATCAGCGCTCAGCTTGTCCTGAGCGGAGTCGAAGGGCTGCCAGCTAAAAAATCGGCAATCCCCGCCCGCCATCGCGAGCCGCTCAGGCGAGGCGGGCGGGCGAAATCCGAAATTAAATCCCCATGCTCTATTGACAAGGTAGTAATTTAAAAAATATAAAAGTCAGTTATTAAAAAACGCAGAAATTATAACTTTAATTTGTAAGCCACAGCATAATTCACCTTTGAGGAAAAAGTAACTTTGAATCAAAAAACTACAAAGTTTAAATCAATTTTTTTATTAATTACCTTTACGCTAGGTTGTAGTCTTACTGCCCGTCTTGTTCAGGCACAGAAGCCACTGCCTGAAGATTCTGGTTTTTCTGGATACATTGAATTACTTGGAGCATACATAAGCAGTAATTCGCAATTTAACACGGACAATAAAAACGAGAGAACGGATTCTTTGGACAAGTCTGGCAAGCGTGTTGTTAACGTCAGACCACTGCCATTGGGACTAATTGCTTATACCTTCGCTGAATTGCGTACTCAACTCTTTCTTGGTGTGTTGCCGGAAACTGTGGTGCAAGGTCAGTTCCAGGTTGAAGCAGGACTGCGGCACGATCTCTTGGATGGCACGAGTTTGCGTGCATCGGTAATTCCCATTACACCCTTCGAGAAGGAAACCTGGGAGGATCCATTTGTAGTCGATCAGAATCGCAAAGAGACTGATATCACATCCTATGGTTTAAAGCTGACGGCTGAGAACATCCGGGCATCTGGCATGGGCTTGGAATATAGATGGAAACAGCAAAAAATTGACAAGGAAAAAAGCGGTACATTTTTAATCTCACAGCCAGCTAGCCCACTTACCCCGGATGACCTAGATGACCTCGAACGAGATTCGATATCTCACCGCTTTTCGGCTGAATATTCATTTGAGTTGGTGCCCCGGATGACTTTAAAGCCAATTCTAAGGTACACCCGCGAAGATGCCAAAGGCAGTGCTAACAGTTTCCACGCTCTGACCACGCAATTGTCTTTTTCATATTTAGGGGATAAATGGCGGGCATTCGTAAATGGGATTGTTAAACGTGAATGGTATGATGACACTCATCCAGTATTTGATAAGACCCGTCGGGATTTCAATTTGGGCCTGTTCGCAATCCTTGCTTACAAAGATCCTTTTGGACTAAAAGATTTTAGGATCGACTGGTTAAATGGTTTTTTTATGTCGAACTCAAATATCGATTTCTATGAATCTACCAATTATATAACTGCCCTTGGCATTGCCTACAACTTTTAATTTGTTTAGCCGGTTATGCCAGTTTAGCCAGTTTAATATAAGCTTTCAGCCTTCAGCAATCAGCGGTCAGCAAAAAATTCTCTAATCCGACCTCCGACCCCTACCTCTTACAACAAATGGCAGCGAAGCGTAGTGACCTAATGACGCCGAAGGCAAGTGACCCAAATTGCCTTGATCCCTTTACCTTTCGCCTATAATATTGACCTCGGACTCCGGTTGGCAAGTTTCTCCGAGAGAATTGACAGGAAAGAATCCGATGGTTAAGCTCTTGTGGCGAGTCGGTGTAGTTCGCTAGAGGGAGGTGTGGTATGAAGAATGGTTGTTCGATTCTAGCCGCTTTGCTAGTAGCGGTCGGTTTAACATCGTCGGGATGGTTCGTGGGCAATGGCTTCATGAAAGGTCGTTCTGCCGATCGCTTCGTTACAGTGAAGGGTGTATCTGAGCGCAATGTAAAGGCGGACATCGCGTTCTGGCCTCTCCGATTTGTGGCTACCGATGACGACCTGGCCCGGGCACAGAACAAGATCGAGAGCAGTCAGAAAACCATAGTTCAATTTCTGGAGAAATGCGGCATTGAAGCATCGAGAGCGGAACTTCAAGCCCTTGAGGTGACAGACATCCTGGCCAACCCCTATCGTAGTGGTCCTACCACAAGCCGTTTTATCATCAGCCAGACTCTAATGGTACGTTCAGAGGACCCTGAATTGATCCGTGCTTCTAGTCAGAAGGTGGGTGAACTGGTGGATGCTGGGGTGGTATTGTCTTCAAGCCATGGCCCGAGCGGCGGACCGACCTACCTATTTACCCGACTCAATGATATCAAACCCGCTATGATTGCTGAGGCGACCGCCAATGCTCGCAAAGCCGCAGATCAGTTTGCCTTGGACTCAGGGAGTAAAATTTCGGGTATCCGGCGAGCACACCAGGGCGTCTTTGAGATCAAGCCGCGAGACCAGGCACCGGGCATCATGGAGTCTATTCAACTCAATAAAACCGTGCGGGTAGTTTCGACAATCGAATATTATTTAAAAGACTGATGAAATTAAACCCTTCTTGTGCCTTGCGCCTTGGTCGGGCCAAATTATATTTTTCGGTTTAGCCGGTCTTATCAGCAGGCAGCTTGCAGCCTGCAGCAACGACTTTAAAGACAAGATATTTTTTTCCTGCCCGCTGCCCGCTGCTTCCTGCCAGCTGGATATGCCCGTCTCCAATCCGCAATTCGAAATTTCTTCCCTCTGACCCTATGCGCCATGCCCTTTGCGCTATGCGATATCGCTTAGCCCGACCACCGACTTTCAAAGTCTGTCTAATAGCCTTCTAAAGTCTAAATTCTTCTGTATCGACCCATTCATTCTTGAGAAGTGACCACCAATCGACGGCCAACCCTTTTGATACAAACTCATATGGCAGCCAGCCATACCCATTATTACCCCAATCTGTTCCCCAGGAGTTTCTAATAAGCACGGCTCCTGTGGTTTCAGTCCCTCCAGGATTATTGTTCTTGATCTTCATTGCGTCATCATATCCAATAGCTACCACGGCATGGCCACCGAGAATATTTTCCCCGGGAGTTGGATAGGGTATCTTGCCTGTTGTCGAAGCTTGTGAAATAGAACTATAGACCGTAAAGCCGAACATCGAGGGCAAACCGCCTGACAAATTTGTTTTGATCTGCTTAAGTAGGGCATCCTTGGAGGTGCCAGGTGGATCAAGTCGGTAGTAACTAATGGTCTGGTAATTCTGGGCAAAAGCATAGCAGAAGGCAGGCGGCTCTTCGTCAAAATTGGCCACATCATATGGCCAGTGTTCCTCCGGGGGCACCCCGAATAGTGTCATGGCGCCCATTGTCGACCTTAAAAAAGCTCCGGTGTCTCCTGTCCAATGCAACATGTTTCGCGTGGCCTTGTAAAGGAAGAGTCTCGAGGCATCTATGTGTTTGCCGAATGCCCGTCTTTCGAAGTACTCCACCAGGGCTACGCCAGCCTGGGCAGTACACGACCCAAGTTCTCCTTGGTCCTCAATGGGAGAACACCACTCCTTTAAATCTACTGAATCAGGAAGGCTCGTCTTTGGTCGCTTGGCAACACCTACTTTTGAGAGCATCGCTTTGACAGACTCTTTCTGACCTAATGCCTTCAACCTCGAAGCAACTTCATTGTGCTCGACTGTGTAATCCCTAAAGTCTGGGTAGTCTGGTAACCATCCCATTCCAAACTTATGCATCGTCTCACTCATGTTGTCCCCCTTTTTAAAGTTTCTACCTGTATGTGCGTCATCGCAAACATTTTCTCCATGCTGGCTCGCTGAGCGCTACACTTTCTGCACTTCGAAATACAATAGTGAATGGTCTGAGTAATCTGCTATCCAACTATCCTGGGTTGGAATAGTAGGTTCATTTACCCACCCTCGCACCTCTATGTCAACGTCGGCATTACTAGCATTCTTGAATTGCTTGAATACCAAATGTTTAGCCGCATAAACATGGTCTAGATTGGCCGGTGCCAGAGATGATGCGCTCCCCCCACTCCACGTCTCTTCGTGTGATTTCTTTAACCTACGCATTCCATAGTATTGACTGGCCCGACTATCCCACTTGCGTAGTTCCGTTTCTGCATCGATGTCTTTATCATAGGGGTAGACCATTCCCATTGTGTTTAGGTCGCCCAAGAATAAATAATTCGCCTTGTTTTTACCTCCAGCTGCTTTGTCAAGAACTTGTCTGAACTTAACCGCTCTAAATAACATATCGTCCCGCAGGCCCATCCCACGCGGTTCAGTACTGCTGGCAAGATGTAGGAAGAGCAGAGAGTAGTTGACCCCGTCAACAGTAATCGTGCTCAGTAGGCCAGGTCTCATATGTGTAGTACCTGACTTAAATTCGATGCGCTGGGTAATAAAAACTGTCAGAGTATTTCGCACTCCAAGCAAAATTTCCTGGGTTTCTGGACCCTCCGTTATTTGAAAAGTGTAGCCTGGAAACGTTTCGGTCATATCATTGAAAACATTTTTTCCGGTTACCTCGTACAAAGCAAATACATCTGGGTCCTGTTGCCTCAGAAACGCGACCACCCTAGCGACGCGAGCAGGGTCACCCTTGAAATGCTTCACGTTCCACGATGCTACGGAAAATGCTTTTGACATAATTTGTCTCCCTGTTTTTTGGCGATATGTGCCCGGTATCATAGAGTGAGAATAGCGAAGCAAAGGATCTCTGTGTGCAAGGTTACAGAAAGGAAGGGGCCCGAGCAAGAAAAATGACCCCACCGGTTCAAATTACCCGATAGGGCGAAAGGAATACAAGGTTAAGCTATTGTCTTGAGTCGGCTAGATTGGCCGGACCCTGAAGCTTAATACACCCCAGAAGAACCCAGCTAGACCAGCAACCAGAGCGCCTAAATCCAGATAGGTGAAATAGAACTTGTTTGCAATGCTAAGCCGCCTTTTCGGTACCCCGATCTTTGCGGGAACTATACGGGGGATCCAGCCGTATTCTCCTTGGCCTACCAACACTTTGTTCCACGTCATTTTTTGTTTCTTAGTAACGTCAGCAAGCAACAGAATCGTGCCTTTGGGAACCTTGAAAATAGCAGCTGAGGCTTCGCTGGGTGCTCGGCGCAGTTTCACCCTCTCTTCAAGCACTTCGACGAAGAGATGATCCGACTGGTGCATCGTTTTGTTCCACGCGGGGCCAATAGCATAGTGAAGGTAATGTGCCGGCCCGTAAAACAAGAAGAATCCCATGGCCAAGCCAAAACCACCTTTTAAAAGGCTGAGAGCCAGATGGGGAATGATTTTTGTCCGAATAGCGAGAAACACTACCAAAAGGGTCAAAATCCCGAGGGCGGCCGGAATGGCAATGCGTGCGTCCAAGATAAGCTGGAGCCTTAGAGAAAGCAGGGCCAAGGGCTCTTTGTCAGCTAGTAAGTAACGCAGGTAATTGAGGAAGAAGAAATAGATTATACCAATGCTGGCGCAGGAATATATGAGGAATTCAAGTTTCTGCCTTCTCACCACCTGCACAAAAACATTCTCTTCGATTCCCGCAATCAGATCTGGGTATTCTTGCCATCGGCATTTATACACTGTAATTTCGGTCTGTTTGCCCTTTAGAAGAAAGTTGCCTACCTTTGTCAGAGCAAAGTCCTCTTTTTTCGACAGTGATGCCATGCTGCTGGAGACATAAATCTCATTCCCCTTGGCAAGACCTTTCACGCGAGCCGCCAGATTCACCGCATCTCCGAATATATCACCTTCCTCCACCAAGGCCTTGCCTGCATGAACACCAATACGCACCCTCAGTCTAAAGGCCTCATCCTCATTTCGCCGCTTCTCCAATATCTGTTGGATAGCTATGGCGGCCTTCAGAGCATTTCTAGGTGACTTGAAAGACGCCATAATGGAATCACCAATGTGTTTGACAATCTTGCCTCGGTACCTTTTGATAACCGGAGAAATAAGCCGATTGTGCAGGTCTATCATCAGCCGTCCATCAAGATCCCCATACTCATCCCAATATGCCGTTGAATCCTCCACATCGGTAAACAAAATGGTGACAGGTCTGCGTGACCGACGTATCTGTCGGGAAACGCTCCTGAAATAACTTTCTCTATAAACGTTTGACACTGCAGTCCTCAATTCTTCTTATAGAACATAACCTAGCCCGGATATTGGGCCTTCGAAGGGGGTATACCCGCAAACAAGAATGAAGCTGCATGACAGAAGGGCTGCAATATTGATGCCTATAGATTTTATGGTTATCTGGTCACAGTTGTTCCATCGTAACCAATGGAGAGGGTTTGGTGGAAGGATCATGACCCGGCTATTTCCAGACATATCGGCTTATGATATTCTTGTCTCCCGGCTAGACTTGAGGCACGAAGGAGGAAATGATGAACTTGGAAAAACTGGAACGTTTCCTGGATACTCTTGGCCTGGACGAACCACCCATGGGCTTGTTTTACACCGACACCAAACCGGAGCATGGCTTTGCCCCTAGACCGGCTACCCTGCCCACCCGAGAAAGAGAAGAAAAAAACGAGATCGACTGGCAGCAGGTCTTTTTTGGGTTTGCCTGTGCCATGGGAAGAATTTGGATGGCCCGCAAGAAACACACCGCCGCTTATATGAGCGCCGAGGAGTTCGGTTGCCCCGGTGCCGCGTTCTGGCTCGGTTTCATGAAGCCCCAGACCGAGACCATCATCCACTATGTCTCGTCGGGCGTCCCGGGTCAGCTCCCTGGAGAGCGCTACTGCGAATCACCAGAGGAATTGCGTCGGATCTTTGCTGAGATCGACCCGAGGCCGGCTCCGGCCAAATACTGCGTGATCAAACCCGTGGACCTTTTCGGACCGGAAGAAAGACCAGAAGTTGTCATCTTCTTTGCTCGTCCCGAGTCACTGGCCGGGCTTCACCAGCTTGCCGCCTTCGTCACCAACGACCCCGAGGTCGTCGCCTCTCCCTGGGCCGCGGCCTGCGGCGGAATCGGTACCTGGCCGCTGAAGTATCTTTCACAGGGGAAGACACGGGCGGTTGTGGGCGGCTGGGATCCTTCCGCCCGCAAGTTTTTCAAGACCGACGAGCTTTCTTTCACTGTGCCCCTTGGCATGTTCCAGCAGATGCTCGACCGGTTCGAGGAGTCATTTCTTACCACCGAAACCTGGCAGTCCGTCAAAAAGAAGATAGAACGCAGTCGGCGAACCTGGGGTGAAAAGAGTCGCTCGCAGGGCAAGGGCTCGTTACAAAGTGGTGCAGGAGAAGCCCAGTAAAGGCAAAATAATCCAGCTAAACCTTAGTTCAGCATCGTGCTACGTGCACCGGAAAAAAATCTAACAAAAGAGAAGGCAATTTCATGACCAAAAAAACCATTCCAGTACTCGCAGCCCTTTTTGTTATTTTTCTCTTGCAACCTGGCTGTACCATGGTTCCCATCAGTTCGGAGGCGAACCAGGCATCTCCAGTAGTCAAGCAACTCGTTAAAACCAGCCAAAGCTGGAATGGGGATTTTTTGCCTGCCTATCCGCAAGGTAAGCCCGAGATCACTATTCTGCGGATTACCATACCTGCGGGAACCAAGCTCCATACTCACAGTCATCCGGTGATAAATGCCGGCGTCCTGCTAAGCGGCCAACTCACGGTGGTGACTACAGACGGAAAAACCCTGCATCTCAAAGCAGGAGATCCTATCGTCGAGGTAGTGAACACACCGCACTATGGCATGAATGAAGGAAAGGTTCCTGCGGAGATTGTCGTCTTTTATGCCGGCGTTGTTGACACCCCCATAACCGTTGTTGAGCCGTGAGGTGGGCTTTATCCCTTTTTATTGAGGGATGACCACAGGAATCCCGTTGTGCCGGTGAATGTCCACCATGATGCCATATACTTCACGGATGATGTCCGCCGTGACTTCCTTGGGGGGGACCGCCGCATGAATGTTGCCGTCCTTGATGAACAGGCAATTGTCTGCAAACCGAAGGGCCATGGTGAGATCGTGCAGGGTCATCACAACGCCGACCTCATGCTCTTTGGCCACGTGCCGGATCAGTTTTAAAATTTCCACCTGATTTTTCAAGTCCAGGCTGCTGGTGGGCTCATCCAGCAGCAGCAGTCTGGCCTCCTGGACTAGGGCCCGTCCTACGGCCACCTTTTGCAGCTCGCCGCCGCTCATGCGGTCTATGTGGCGCATGGCCAGTTTCTCCAGGTGCAGACTCTTGATGGCCCCGTCCACGATCCGAAGATCATTGTCGGACACTCGAAATCGGATGTGCGGTCGCCGGCCCATGAGAATCGCATCGAAAACCGTGATTTTGGCCGCGTTCTGGCGTTGGGCCACATAGCCGATGCGGCGGGCCACGGCCATGGCGTCTAGCTTGAGCACGTTGTCATTCTCCACGAACACCGCCCCTCCGGAAGGCTTCAAGATGCCATTGATGCACCGAAGCAGCGTGGTCTTACCCACCCCATTGGGGCCCAAAACAGCGACCACCTCGCCCTTTCGGACATTGAATGTCATCCCTCTCAGCACTGGCTGGCCGTTGTAGCGGAATCGGATACCGTCGACGTTCAGAATCATCGGACCCGTCCTTTCACAATCAGGAGCAGAAAAACCGGTGCCCCCATAAACGCAGTCAGAATGGACACCGGCAGCAGGTGCGGGGCGAGAATCAGCCGAGCAGCGGTGTCCGATAACAGCAAGAGCACCGCACCGAGCACCGCCGAGGCGGGAAGCAGAAATCGGTTGTCCCCGCCGATGAGCCGGCGCACCATGTGCGGGCAGACCAAACCCATAAAGCCGATAATGCCCAGAAACGATACGAGCACCGCGGTGACAAGCGAAGCAGCCAGCATCCCAGCCATTCGTACCCGCTCCACCTTCACACCCAACCCCTTGGCCGTTTCGTCGCCGGCATCCACGGCGTTATAGTTCCATGCGTTGAAGAAAAAGTAGAGCAGGCCCGCTGCGGTCACTCCTGCGATTACAGCAAGCTCTTTCCAGCAGGCCCGGGCAACATCCCCAAACGTCCAGAACACCATGGCGGCGAGCTGCACGTCATCGGCGAAGAACTGCAGGAACATGGTGCCCGCGGTAAACAAAGCGCCCAGGGCCACGCCCGCCAAAATCATGGTTTCCGGCGTAGCGCCGCGCATCCGGGCCACGGCCACGATGAAAAATGACGCCAGCATGGAAAAGACAAACGCTGCAGCCATGGTAACTACGGGGTTGGAGATGGCGACCGCACCCACGTTGTTACTGCTCATGGTGCCAGAGCCGAGAATCATAACGGAAAACGCCGCGCCGAAGGCTGCCGCATGGGAAATGCCCAGGGTAAAGGGGGAGCCCAGCGGGTTGCGTAGGATGGACTGCATCACCGCGCCGCTCACCGAAAGCCCCGCACCGGCCACAACAGCCGCCAGGACCTGGGGCAGCCGGATCTGCCAGATAATGATGTGAACGCGCTTCGACTCGCCGATACCGGCCAGCGCCCGAACCACCTCTTCAACGGGAATGCGGGCCGCTCCGCAGGAAATCCCGTACAGAATGGCAGCGATCAGCACCAGCAGGCCGAGCACAAGGAAGGTGGTCTTGCGACTGATGTACCGGCAATATTCCGGGTGTAGGGTACCGTCGGCAAAGTGCATGACGCAATTCTCCTATTTTAGGGGCACTGGAGTGAAGGCAAGGTGGCCGAAGGCGGCGTTCATAACCGGAAAAACCGGCTGGCCCACCAGGAACTTGTAGATCTCGTCGGCCTTTTCAGCCGAGTCGATGTCGGCAAATCGCTCAGGGTAGAGCCGCTTTCCGATGAAATAGGCATTGGCCAGAATCGATCCGAAGTTTCGCGTATACCAGTTGTAGGGCAGCACGCCGTAAACCCTGCCCTGACGAACCGCGGTTAGGCCCCTGTAGGCCGGGTCGGTTTTCAGTTCGAACAGACCGCCGGCGCTCTCGCCCATCTGCAGGGTGGACAGGTCGAGGAATAGAAACTCCGGATCCCAGACCACGATTTTTTCCTTGGCAACGCTGCTGTGCTGCAAGGCCTTCTCACCCAAGGAGCGGTCGTGGGCCAGGTTGCGGGCGTGAACGAAGGCAAAGGGTGGATAGGTCGGCTCGGTCGACTGAAAGCCGTGGGGGCCGCGGTAGGCGATGCCGCCCACAAAGCACGAGGGCCGGAGGTTTTCCGCAATGTCGGCCGTGCGACGGTGAAGATCAGCGATCGTTTCTTCCAAAAAGGCAATCACCGCTTCGGCGCGCGCCGATGCACCCATCACCTCACCCATGATGCGCAGGGATCGATACAGCTCAGCCCGGCGCTCTCCCAGATTGCCGTAGTCGAGAACAACCACCGGAATCCCGGTTTTCCGGAAAAGCTCCACCGGATCGTGGCCCATGGTAGGATAAGTCTTGAAGATCACCTGGGGCAGAGGTTCCAGGGTCAGAATCAGCTCCGGGTGATCGTGCCCGCGAAATTCTCCGAAGACCGGGTATTCCTTGAATCCGGGATTGGCCAGCGCATAGGGTCTGGCGTCGAACTGAGGCCTCCGCTTCTCCATGTCGTCTACGGCCACGATTTTGGACTGGCACTGCAGATAGGTCAGCAGACGCAGTGCTCCCGGTCCGGAGCAGATCACGTGCTCGACTGTGTGCGGAATTTCGACCTGCCGGCCGTATGCATCGGTTACCGTCCGCGCTGCTGCAACTGCCGAGGCTATCACCGTAAGATAAAGAAGCAAGCTGATCAGGAGAATGGGTGCACGGATACACAAACTTTTCATCATGCTTCTCTTTGCTAACAAAAAAGGCCACGAGGTGCTCACCCTTTTCTAAGGGCGCTTCGCCTTCGTGGCCTATTCTTCGCTACACTTGCTGATAAAAGCTTTTTCGAGGTACTGTCCCCGAACTATTAAAAATATACCGGGTAGTTTACCTCAATGTCAAGACGCAAAAGCATGGTGTCCTTCAGAAGCGGATCAACTGATAAAGCCATAAATGGGAAGTGTGGAAGCTGGTCAGGCCAAATTATTTTTCTTTTTAGCCGGTCTTATCAGCAGGCAGCAGTCAGCTTGCAGCCTGCAGCAATGATTCTGCAAATGGAATTTTTTTCTGCCTGCTGTCAGCTGTCTGCTGCCAGTTGGATATGCCCGTCTCCAATCCGCAGTTCGAAATCCGAAATCAGAAATCCCAAATCGCCCCATGCTCTATACCTGGATAGCTTGGCCCTTTTTTTGCAGACTTTCAGAGAGAATTAAAGGCAGTGACTGGGAAGGGGCAACGACCTACAAGTCACGGTACTCTTTGAGGGGCAAGTATAGGGCAATTGGATCATAAATTTAAGTCAATCGAGCTTGGTAGCAATGCTAATTATCCCACTTACTAATAATATCAGCAAAAACAATCCCCCTCTAATCACAATTATTATAATTGCTATTAACTGCTTCATATTCTTTTTTATCCAGTCGGGTGACACTAGGAATTATCATGAAGCAATGCAGTTTTATTTCGATTCAGGTCTTGGCAGCATAGAAGTTTCCAGATATCTGAATTATGTAGAGATGAACAAAAACAAAAAGATATTACATTCACCTGACAAAAATAAAGTCAGTAAGAGTACAGTATCTCGTTACTATTTTGAGATGATCAAAGACAGCACTTTTATGCATAAATTATTAACTGAGCAGATTATCACTGTTGAAGACGAGATGTATGGCGAATGGCGAGGACTCAGAGACGAATTCGCTGACCTGCTCTCAAAAGTTACTAGTATGAAATATGGTTACATCCCTTCTTCCCCCCGTTATCTTAACGCTATTACCTGCATGTTTCTTCACGGAGGGGTAATGCATCTTGTGGGCAACATGGTATTCCTGTGGTTGGTCGGCTGCGTGCTCGAATTGGGATGTGGCAGAGTTTTCTATACCGGACTGTATCTGCTCACCGGGGTTGCCTCAGTGGGATTGTTTCAGTTGATCTATCCGGACAGTGTGTTGCCTCTCATTGGTGCTTCTGGAGCCATCTCGGGCCTCATAGGCGCCTACACCTTACTCTACGGGAAAAAAAAGATAAAAATCTTCTACTCCTTGGGCATTTATTTTAACTACACCAAAATATACGCCATCGCTCTTCTTCCTGTTTGGATCGGCAAAGAATTCTTTCAACTGTTCTTTGGCGGCTCCAGTCAGGTCGCCTATGTTGCGCATATCGGCGGCCTGGTAAGCGGGGCGCTGCTGGGCGTTGTTAACCTGAAACTATTGGGACGGGTGGATCAAGAAGTATTCAAGGAAGATCCCAAAGAAGGCATCGATGCACTCCTGGAGACAGCCTTGCAGAAGATAGCGAAACTCGACCTGAGCGGAGCCAGACCTGTGTTGGAGCATATTCTCGAGAAGGACCCGCACAACACCGATGCCCTCTACCACCTATTCAACATTGACAAGTTGAATCCACAGTCTGAAACCTTCCACAAAACAGCCTCTCGAGCCTTACTCGGCTTGAGCACCAACAAAGAAAACAAACAGAGATTGCATGATGTCTACAAGGAATACGCTGACATTGCAAAACCTCTCCGGCTTCACCCGGATCTCTTATTCCGCATCAGTTCGCTCTTTTCTGCCATGGGGCATCCAGAAGAAGCCGAAAAGATCATGGCCATGCTTTTGCAAAAACATCCAACCTCCCAGAAGATTCCCTCTGGGATTTTGAATCTGGGTCGCGCCTATTTGAAAAAGGGTATGTCAGCAAAAGGACAAAAATGTCTCCGGGTGCTTTGCAAACGCTATCCTGAATCCAGCGAATCTCAAATTGCTCTTAGGCTGTTACAACCTTTGAAATAGAGGTGGGTGATTTTCTTACTCAGTAACGCTGATCTGTCGGAGGTATCTCTGCGCATGGGGGGCAATTTCGTGATGCGGGTAAGACTTTAGCAAACTCTTGAGGATTCCCACTGCCTTTTTGGGGTTTTTCAGTTTCTCGTTGATAATATTAGCTGCAAGAAAATATGCTTTGGGGAGTTGAGGATCTTTGGGGTTCGCTTTGATAAAACGGTTGTAAGAGTTGACAGCAGCCTTGGGCCTTCCAGCTTGATTCAAACAGCTTGCCACTTTAAACAGCGTGGAGCTGCGGGGAACAAAACCAGGATCACGAGTTGCACACTCCGCATATACTTCACACATTTTTCCCATGTCTTTCGCCTCCGCAAGAAGATCTAAATACGTCACGGCGTGCCTCAATAAGTCCGGGATGTTCTGCTTTATTTTAAGAAGGTTGTAATAACGCTCGGCGAGCTCGAGATCAGCAATTTTTCCTCCGGTCTCGCCCCTTATGAGAAAGATGGCATCATCAATTTTACCTTCCTTGATGAAGATATCGACCCTGTTGAGTATTTCGCTTCCTGCCGACTGTTCAACTTTCTTTTCTGTTAGAATAGAATCTTCGTCATCCAAGTCCACCTCGTAACCGATATCATCATGGTATTGCAGGATAACATAGCCCATCAAATGGTATGAAATAATGGTGTAATAGCACTTGGCAAGAGCAAAAAGAAAAACATGTAAACTCGCAGGCAAATGGGCGATTACATGTCTTCCTAAAAGAACAGGCGCACCTCCCAAAATTGTGAGAAAAAGATACATCAGCAGGTAACCCCAACCGATCCTCCACGCCATACTAATGAAAACCACAGGATTAACCGCATGGATAAGGCTGTCGGTAGCTACCAGGACGATAATCATTGCGGGG
Source organism: Deltaproteobacteria bacterium (assembly GCA_022340515.1). Lineage (GTDB taxonomy): Bacteria > Desulfobacterota > Syntrophobacteria > BM002 > BM002 > BM002. Next base: position 9,599 of record JAJDNT010000254.1, on the reverse strand, counting down.
ATGGAAAGAATGGCGACAATCATCGCTACCTTGGCTATAAAGAGGCCAAAGATTTGGGCCACCTTGGACAGAGCTATTCCTACAATTACAAAGATGGCCATCTGCTTAAAAACTATACCGAAGTCTTGAGAGATTGTCTCCGAGTTTATCTTTGGTGGATAATAGCGGCAGTGGGCGGTGTTCTTTAAGGCGGCATGAGAGTATTTCAGCAAGACTCCCCAGAGAGCTAAATTTATCAAGAGATTCACCAACCCGGGCTTTGAAAACAAGACCACACCTACAGACACCAAAAGCATTGGAACCAACGGGCGGGGATGAAAAGGATAGATAAAGAACTTGGGCAGCCTCACCCAGAAGGGATCAATAATGTCTGTAATGTCAAGCCGTTCAACCATTCCTTGACATTTGGGGCAATAATAATAGGTTTCGGTCCTACCATACGTCGGCACGGAGCGTTTTATGACACATTCGGCACAATAGTCTGCATCACATTTGGAACACTCAAAGTGAGCAGGTTTGGCCGGATGGTAACTGCAAGATGTCCTCATGATCGAATGCCTTACCACTGCACCAGAAGTTTGTTTCAACTAGAGCAGGTAAATTAGTGAGCCGCAGCCCCACGGATGCCCGGCTAGCACGAAGTGCAAGGACAGTGCCAATTACCACAGCTCTCGCAGCACTAGGACTGGGCGAATTCAGCGAACAAGGATAGTGTGGTAAGAGCGAGGTCGGACCACACCATGTCATCAGTGAGCCAAAAACCACTCTCGACATAAAACCATTTCGATGGTTCAATAGAAGGAAATCTTATAGACAATTATATTCGGTGGTCACATATATTGCAGGAAAACGGGAGCAGAGAATAAGATGAAAAAGGTTATCGTGCAAAACATCCTGGATAGCATGTCCATTGGCCTGATTGTGGTCGATGCTAAAGGTGAAATTATTGCCACCAATCCAGCCGCTTCGAGTATCCTGGGATACGAGCAAAAGGAGATAAGGAGTAAACGGTGGGCGGAATTGTTCTTGGAAACACGAGAGAACGAGGCCTTCAACCAAATACTCGTCGATGTGGTGATGGGTGAAAGGACAGGGATGCATCAGGAGGTCCCTTATCTTACTCCAGCCGGGCAAAGGTTACAGCTATCGATCACAAGTTCTTTCCTCCATGACCGGCAACAAATAGTAGGCCTCGTCATGCTCATTGACGACATAACGGAATTGTACCGACTTCACCAGGAGGAGAAGCGGGCCCTCGAAGAGAGGCATCGCTTGCAGCACGAGAGGGCAGTAAGCCTGAATCACTTCGCCATGTCCGTCGCCCATCAAATCCGTAACCCACTCATGTCCTTGGGCGGTTTTCTCAACCGCATATTCAAAAACATTGATCAGCAGGAGCCGTATGCGGCGTACATTGTCCCCATCATGAACGGGATGAAACGCCTGGAGGCCATCGTAACCGCCGTCGAGGAGTATACCTCCATCTCCCATCCAGAGAAAACCCCTGTTCTGCTTGGCGAAATCGTCGATCAAGTTCGCCTTGATCTCGACATGAAGGCTGCTGCACTAAACAAACGGATCGCTTGGTCAATTCAATTGTCTGCCAACGATGTCTCCCTGGACTACTCCCTCTTTGCCAAGGCACTGACCGAGCTCCTTGTTAACGCCCTGGAATCTTTTACAAGCGAAGAGGGGCATATCGAGATCGTAACAGAAAGGGAGGGGCAGGACCTCATGATCGAAATACGCGACTCCGGGGCTGGCATCAAAGAGGAATACCAACCCTTCATCTTTGACCCCTTTTTTACCACCAAGGCCACCGGTGTCGGCATGGGACTTTCCAAAGTAAAGCGCATCATTGCGGAGCAAAACGGCAAAATACAGGTTCAAAGCAGCCAAGGTTCAGGAACGAAGGTAAATATCAGCCTGCCCATAGGTCCGTGAAGGTATTGCCTTTTTGTATTGATCTCGAGTCCCGAACTCGCTTCGCCCGAGCATGCTGCATCACAAGACCCTTGCATTCCCTTCAAAAAAGATTATACTCCACAGTCCGTTTGCTTGCTGCCTTCAGGAGGGATTCACAGTATGAGTAGTCTTGTAAGAAACACACGGATGCGGAACATCGCCATTATTGCCCACGTGGACCACGGGAAGACCACGCTTGTTGACGCCATGTTCAGGCAAAGCGGTCTTATCCGGGCGGGACAGGAAATAGATGACAGGATCATGGACAGCCTGGAGCTGGAACGTGAGAGAGGCATCACCATCGCGGCGAAGAACTGTGCGGTTACGTGGAAAGGCACGAAGATAAACATCATTGATACGCCCGGCCATGCCGATTTCGGCGGCGAGGTGGAACGGGCCCTAACCATGGTTGACGGTGCCTTGCTCCTGGTAGATGCCTCAGAGGGGCCCCTGCCTCAGACCCGCTTCGTGCTCAAAAAGACACTTGAGGCAGGGCTCAAGGTCATCGTGGTGATTAACAAAATTGACCGCCATGATGCCCGCCCCCATGAGGTCCTGAACGAGATATACGATCTCTTCATAGATCTGGACGCCACTGAGGAGCAGCTTGAGTTTCCCCTCCTCTATGCTATAGGGCGTGAGGGCATTGCTCAGAAGGCATTGGAGCAGAGGAGCGAGGATCTGCAGCCGCTCTTCGACACCATCGTGGAGCAGATACCCCCGCCCTCCCATGACCCGGACGAACCCTTTCAGATGTTGGTGGCCGACCTTGGTTACTCCGACTATCTGGGCAGGCTGGCCATAGGCAGGGTCGTCAATGGTTGGGCGAGAAGCAATGACTCCCTGGTTTGCCTCGGCGCACTGGGGCGGCAGGTTTCCCTAAAGGTCTCAAAACTCCAGGTCTACGAGGGGTTGAATCTCCAGGAGACGGAGTCTGCCGAGCCCGGTGATATCGTCGTGCTCGCTGGCGTCGCGGCAGTGAAGATAGGCGACACCATCTGCACCCATGACTCACCTAAGCCCCTGAAGCGCATCAAGGTGGAGGAGCCCACCGTCTCCATGCGCTTCACCATCAATACCTCGCCCTTTGCTGGCAAAGAGGGGAAATATGTTCAGGCGAGTAAGGTTGGCGAGCGGCTTTTCAAAGAAACGCTGAGAAACGTTGCCATACAGGTGGAGGACGGCGGAGACAGAGAGAGCTTCGTGGTAAAGGGCAGAGGCGAATTCCAGATGGCCATTCTCATCGAAACCATGAGACGGGAGGGCTTCGAATTCTGCGTAGGGCGTCCCGAGGTCATCTACAGGTACCGGAACGGCGAGACATACGAGCCCATGGAGCACCTCTTCGTGGACTGTAATGAGAATTTTCTTGGGATTGTGACGGAGAAACTCTCCTCCCGTAAGGGACATATGATCAACCTGGTAAACAAGGGCAGCGGCAGAGTGCGTGTTGAATTCAGCATCCCGGCCCGGGCCCTCATCGGCTATCGGGAGGAGTTCCTCACCGACACCAAGGGCACGGGTATCATGAACTGCCACTATGCGGGGTATGACCTTTACAGAGGTGCCTTTCCAACACGGTACACCGGCTCCATAGTGGCCGATAGGCAGGGAAAGGCTGTTGCCTACGCCCTTTTCAACCTCGAGCCGCGAGGGCAGCTCTTCATCGTCCCGGGCACACCCGTGTACGAAGGCATGATTGTCGGCGAGCACAACCGGGAGAATGATATCAACGTAAACCCCTGCAAGGAGAAGAAGCTCACCAATATGCGCGCCGCAGGCAGGGACGAGAACATCATTCTGGCACCAGCCAGGATCATGACGCTGGAGCGGGCAATCCATTTCATAAAGGAAGGCGAGATAATTGAGGTGACGCCTAAATCCCTGCGGTTGCGAAAGGCGGTCCTCTTGGCGAAACAGCGGCACATTAATGCGGTAGCGGAAAGAAAGGCGGTGGCCTGAGCGAACGTCCTCGGATCATCTTCAATTCCCTCGTCATCTCTGCAGATTACGAATAACGCTCTTTTTGCCCCCAAAAAAAGCGTTGTTGGCCCAATATAAGCCTACTTATGCTGTTTTTAATTTCTGCCGGTTTACTGTTCACCGTTTACCGTTTACCAAGCTCTTACTTGGCCCGACTCCATTCGCATTTTCTCTTTTCACAACGCTCTGCGCTATGCGCTATGCGATAACCTCTTGGCCAGACCCCAATTCCAAGTTGCCTTCCGACCTCCGACCTCTGACCCTATGCTCTATGCCCTATGCCCTATGCCTTTTTGCTCTGCGCGCTTCACCAACCCTCATTTGAGTTTTACTTAGTTTTGACTTAAGTCATCGCGAAGACCTCCAGGCCGTTTTAGAATAGGGTTTAAAAGTGGCAGACATATTATTTTCCACTTAGGCCCAGTTGGTCCTGTAGACATAAAACCAAACATCAAGATAACTGCTGCTTGTAGACTCTTTGAATCAAGGAGTAGTTCTAATGACTCATGAAGGAGGTGTAGTTATGAAACCAAGAGGTCCTTTAATGATTGAACATCGACTAATTGAGAAAATGTTAGAACTGGTACGAAAAGAAATAAAGCAAATAGATGAACTAAAACAAATAGATCCGATCTTTATAGATTCAACTGTTGACTTCATTCGAATGTACGCTGATAGAACACACCATGGCAAGGAAGAAGATATCCTATTCAGGGATCTTGAGAAAAAGGACATAGCAGAACAGGACAAAAAAATAATGCAAGAGTTAATTGATGAGCACGTGTATGGCAGAAAAACGGTGAAGGAATTAGTTGAGGCTAAAGAAAACTATCTTCAAGGGCAAACAGGCGCCTTGGAAGTTATCCTGAACAAGCTCAATGTGCTGGTCAATTTTTATCCAGAACACATAGAGAAAGAAGATAAGGTCTTCTTCCCGGCAACCGAAGTGTATTTCAGTCAAGAGGAACAGGACGCTATGCTTGAGGAATTCTGGAAATTTGACAAAGAGATGATCCATGAAAAATATAGGTCTGTGGTGAAACAGCTGAAAGACGAGAGGAGCCAGTAGCGAATAATCAGAGTTATTGAGCAGCGTCCCCCTTTCTACTACCTGCTGCCGGCTGCCAGCTATATTTTCCCTATGCTCTATGCCCTATGCTCCATGCCCAATGACAGCGGAGCGTAGTGACGCCGAAGGCGCATTACGGCGAAGCATAATGACTTTAAGCTTTTGTGCCTAGTGCATAGTCCCTAGTGCCTGGTGCCCCCATGCTCTATGCCTTTCCGCTTTGCGCTCTGCGCTATGCGGCATTCAATCCGCAATCCCTGCCCGCCATCGCGAGCCTGCTCGCTCAGGCGAGGCGGGCGGGCGAAATTCGAAATCCGCAATCATCTTCCCTATGCCCCATGCGGCGATCATGCAATCTTTAGAAATTTCTTTTTTACCGCCTGACAAACAGGACAGTTCTCCGGCGCCTTTTCAGTAGCAATAAACCCACATATCTGACATACGAAATAGATCTTTTCCTCTTCTTCTTTGTACTTCCGGAGTAGCCCGAGATGGATTCTTGTGGTGCGAAGTAGCTGATCCACGAAACGCCTTACCGCTCCTTCGACCTCTTCCAAAATGCTCTCATAGGTAGCAACGGATCGCTCCAGGGTCTGCATGAGATCAGCAATACTTTTATCTGTTGAAGAAATCTTACCCCTCAGCAGCATGAGCCCCTTATTCGAGTGCACCCTCTGAGCACTCGTCAAGGCCCTGAAAAGACGTGCGGCCTGCGAGCTACCCTCTCTTCCAGCCTTTCGCGCGCTTATTTCGTTTCTCGCAGCAGCCACTGTCTCCAGCACAAAGGCAGTCGCTAGATGCTGATAGGCTTTCTCGTTCATACCTTTTCTCCTTAACTTCCAACATGCCCTCGCCGAAAAAGGCTCTTTTTGCCCCCAAAAAGAGCGTAATTGGCCCTATTTTTGACAACTTTTCTAATCCTGTCAATCAGTTAACTTGGCCCGAGCCCAATTCTAAGTTATTTGATTACTAGGAAGGTAATGGTGGTTTGCGTGCGCCATTTCCAGTGCCCCTACCTAACGTCGAGGTTTCAGGTTTCGGGTTTTCCGCCGCAAGGCGGATCAGGGAAGATTGACACAAAAGCTCAAACCTCAATTCTGGATTCTGACTCCTGTCTCCTGACTCCTTTCCCTATGCCCTATGCTCCATGCTGAAAAGGCTTGGCCGGACCACGGCTCAAACTTTCAGGAGAAAGTTCTGCGAGGGTGCCGTTGATTTTTGCTCTTCAAAGGAGTAGGCTTCATTATCCGGGTGAAATGGTGTTGGGCAGCCCTTGGCGGACCGCTTGCCTATGTGCGGTTAGATCTCCAACTTCGGAGGTTTCTCATGAATTTGAAAAAGAAATTCCTGTTGATTGCCGTGCTCATCGTTGCGGCAGCGGTAATACTGACCATTTTCATGGAATACTATGGCGATTGGCTCTGGTTTGAAAATATCGGTTTTGGCCAGGTGTTTACCACGATTCTCGAGGCAAAAGTTCTGGCCTTCGCAGTCTTCTTCGCCATCTTTGGAATTTTTGCCGGGGCTAACATTATCATCGCCAGGAGATGGGGCAGGGCCACCCGCACTCCAAGACCGGCCACCCCTGAAGTACCGCACTCCGTCCTAGATATCATTTTTCATGAGGCATACTCGAGCTATGTATGGGCGCTAATCGTCCTCTCCTTCTCCTTTCTATTGGGGCATAGCGCTTCCAAGTCGTGGATGACTTTCTTACAGTTCCTGCATCGCACTCCTTTTGGTGTCTCCGACCCGATATTTCACAGAGACCTTGGATTCTATCTTTTTACCCTTCCCCTCTACTACTTTTCCCAGGGATGGTACCTATCCACAGTATTCTTGGTAGCTATAGGTGTGGGCCTTTCATATTACCTGGACCAGGCCATAGGGGTTCGAGAAAACCGTCTCTACATCTATCCCCGAGCAAAATCCCATCTGGGTGTACTGGGAGGATTATTCTTGTTGGGGATCGCCTGGACTTACTGGATTAAGCTTTACGGGCTTATGTATTCCAGGAGCGGGGTCGCTTACGGTGCCAGTTACTCGGATGTCTATGCCCGGATCCCGGCCTACTGGGTTCTCCTGATTCTGGCGCTGGTGATGGCGCTTCTTCTCTTTCTGATGCCGGTTCTCAAAAAATGGAGATGGGTTCTCTACACAATTGGCGTATACGTCCTTGTTCTCATAGGCTTTTCCTGGATCTACCCCCTCATAGTTCAACAATACGTGGTAAAACCCAACGAACTGGTGAAGGAGACCCCGTACATCAAAAACAACATTAAATTTAGCCGCTTGGGGTTCGGGTTGGATAAAGCCCAGGAAAAACCATTTACCGTGAACGAGGGCATGACCTACAAGGATATTCAGAGAAACGAACCCACAATCCACAATATCCGGTTGTGGGATCACCGGCCCTTGATTCAGACATATAAACAGCTCCAAGAAATCAGGCTCTACTATGATTTCAAGAGTGTGAACGTTGATCGCTATCAGCTTGGAAACAAATACACAGAGGTTGCCCTTGCCGCCAGGGAACTGCCTGCTTCACTGCTTCCCGCCCTGGCAAGAACGTGGGTGAACATGCATCTTGTCTATACTCACGGCTACGGTCTGGTCATGAGCCCGGTCAACGAGGTCAGCCGAGACGGCCTCCCCAACCTCATTATCAAGGACATCCCCCCCCAGTCAAATTCATCGACAGAAGTTACCCGCCCGGAAATCTATTACGGCGAGGAAACGGAGGGTTTTTCCATCGTTCACACCACGACCAAAGAGTTCGATTACCCCAAAGGCAATCAAAACGCATATGCCTCCTATGAAGGAAGAGGCGGCGTACAAATCTCCAGCTTTTTCCGCAGGCTGGTTTACTCCTGGAATTTCCACGATCCGAACGTCCTACTGTCCAGCTACATCACCAGCGACAGCCGCATCATGTTCCACCGCATTATTACGGATCGAGACTATACAATAGCACCTTTTCTCTCCTATGATTCGGAGCCCTATCTCGTGGTCGGGGATGATGGACATCTCTACTGGATCCACGATGCCTACACCACCTCTGATATGTTTCCTTACTCACAGCCTTTTCCGCTAAATAGGAATCTAGGCAGGCCGCCGAACTATATTCGTAACTCCGTGAAGGTTGTCATTGATGCCTACAACGGGGACGTGTCCTATTACGTAATCGATTCTTCCGATCCTCTGGTTCAGACCTACAGCAAGATCTTTCCCAGCCTGTTTAAGCCGATCAAGGACATGCCCTCGTTTTTGAAAAGACACATACGCTACCCCATGGACCTGTTCACTATTCAAGCTCAGATGTATGCTACTTACCACATGACGGACCCCCAGGTCTTCTATAACCAGGAAGACCTGTGGAACATACCCCAAGAGATCTACAAGAACGAGCAACAGCCGATACTGCCCTATTACATCATCATGCGGTTGCCGGACACCGCCTCGGAAGAATTTATTCTGATGCTCCCCTTGACCCCGTCCGGAAAGGACAATATGGTCGCCTGGATGTGTGCCCGCTGCGATGGGGACAGTTATGGGCAACTTCTTATTTACATGCTTTCCAAAGAAAAATTGATCTATGGCCCCATGCAAATCGAAGCTCGTATCAACCAAAAACCGGATATATCCTCGGAATTGACCCTTTGGGGGCAGCAGGGGTCCAAGGTTATTCGCGGAAACCTGCTGATCATCCCGATTGAGCATTCCTTCATATACGTAGAGCCCGTCTATCTTCAGTCGGAACAAAGTGAAATGCCGCAGCTGAAAAGGGTTATCGCGATCCACGGGGATGAATTGGAGATGCGTAGGGATCTGGACGACGCCCTGCGGGCTGTCTTTTCGGTGGCAGAAGTGCCTGAGGAACAAACAGCAAAAGCGCTCACCCAGCAACCTACCGGTCCGATTCCCGCCATGGCGCAAAAGGCTCTCGATCATTACAACAAGGCCCTGAATTATCTCAAACAGGGCAACTGGGGCAAATATGGTGAGGAACTAAGCCAGATGAGACAAATCTTAGAGAATATGGCTGGGGGAAAATAACACGGCGCCTATTAATCATTGTTCCACCTTTGATGACCCGCGCAAAGAGAAGGACAATGTAGAGCGGAGCTTCGGCTCCGCTTTTTTGTTGTTATATTCTGGCTCCAGGACTGTGAATTACTTACTTCAACCCTCACTCACGCCCCTTTTTCCTTGTCCCAAGATGTAGTATTCATCCCCTCAGAGTAAAAAGTGAGAATTAAGGGATGTAATCTCCACTTTAAAGTCTCAGCTTACATCCCACTAAGGAACAAGCCGTTTGCCCTTTTTTTCCTAGAAGAGTTTAGGTTATGATGGGGTGTAGCTAGAGCGGATGTTGGTTTCCGTATTCGTCTTTTTCAATATCGTGAGTGTTACCGGATAAGCAGCTGTCGTCTCTCGCAATTTACGATATGGGTACGAGGTTTTCCGCATTATAAAGCGGATAATACGCCGTATAATCTAAGGTTAGGCCGTCGAAGGATTGAGAATCATGGACACATGGAAGTTCTACGACATCACTCACCGTGAACATATGGTATGCAAT
>JAJDNT010000234.1 GCA_022340515.1 Deltaproteobacteria bacterium | reverse complement strand
TTCCAAGCGAAGAGCTGTGGAACGCCGACGGAAGTGAGGAAATTGCTGAGGTAGGCCTTTTTGCCTTGGTTAGTGCACTCCAGGAGGTCCTAAAAAGGGCTGAGCCTGAAGATTTCATGGAGATGAGTGCAGATACCATGCGGCTCAAGGATAAAATCTCCCAACTTATGGAGATTTTGTCGGGCGTGAGTAGTATAACCTTCCATGAGCTCTTTGAAAGAAAAGTTAGGAAGTTGGACATCGTCCTAACTTTTCTAGCGATTCTGGAACTGGTGCGCTTGCAGATGGTCCGGGCATTTCAGCATCAACCCAGTGGCATTATTCGGCTCTACCTTGCAGTTGATGATGGCATAGGGACCAGCGCGCAATAAGTATAAGTTACTATCTGATGTGGGATGTGGCAATCAAATTCAGGAATTTAGGGATTGAGGGATTCAGGGATTTTTTGACACCAGGCTCAATTCCTTAATCCCTTAATTCGCAATTCCTCAATGTATTGATCTCATATCGCACATCAAAGAGCTGTAAAGACATCCTGCCTTGAGAGCAGTCAGGAGAATTGCTGTATGGCAGAACTGCGTGCGATCATCGAATGCCTTCTATTTGTCTCTGAAGTTCCCTTGAGTCTAGTCAAGATTAAGTCAATCCTAGCTATGCACACTCACGGGGAAATAATTCAGGCACTAGAAGAGTTAGGTAAGGAGTATGCTGATGATAAGCACGGCTTTTTCCTGGCTGAGGTGGCACAGGGATATCAGTTTCGCAGTAAGCCGGAATACGGAGATTGGATTCGCAAACTTAAGAAAATAACCCCTGCCAGATTGAGCCAGGCAGCTCTTGAAACTTTGGCTATAATTGCCTATAAACAACCCATTCTCAGATCGGAGATCGAGAATATCAGAGGGGTGGATGTAGGTGGTATACTCCGCCTACTTCTGGAAAAAAATCTAATTAAAATATTAGGCCGCAAGAATGTTCCTGGTCGCCCTATTATTTACGGCACCACTCAGAAGTTTTTGGAGTTTTTTAGTCTTAAAGACATTTCGTCACTTCCGACTCTGGAAGAAATGGATGAGTTGATAGAACAAGCAAACCCAGTGGAGAAACCACCTGAAACTTAATGAAAATAGATGCAAGCCGAGAGATTGCAAAAAATCCTTTCTCGAGCCGGGATTACTTCCCGGCGCAAAGCCGAGAAGCTAATTCTTCAGGGCCGGGTGTCTGTCAATGGTGAAATTATAAGGGAACTGGGCGCTAAGGCTGTTTTGGGCAAAGATGACATTTGCGTAAACGGTAAGGCGATCAAAGCCGAAACAGAGAAGGTGATTGTGGCGCTTTTCAAACCCAGGAGTTATGTGACCACCTTAGATGATCCCCAGGGCAGACCCACGGTGGTAGATTTACTAAAAGGTATTTCAGAGAGGGTGTATCCGGTGGGGCGGCTGGACTATGACGCAGAGGGATTGCTGCTAATGACAAATGACGGAGAGCTAGCACATCGGCTCCAGCACCCCAGATACAAGGTACCTAAAACGTACCTGGTAAAGGTGCGCGGTCATCCGCCGGAAGAAGCCTTGGCCCAGTTGCAACAAGGAATCAACCTAGAAGACGGTATCACTGCGCCTGCAGAGTTGCATATTTTGGAAGATGATAAAAAGGCAACCTGGCTTACCCTTACCCTGAGGGAGGGGCGCAATCATCAAGTGAAGCGCATGTGTGCAGCTGTCGGCTGTCCGGTGTTGAGATTACGGAGGACCCAAATAGGCCCAATAGACCTTGGTAACCTACAGCCAGGTAAAAGTCGAAGACTCAAAGCTAGCGAAGTACGAGCTCTTCGTAAGGCTGTGGGCTTGGACGGATGATCTGAATGCAACAAAGAACAGACCGCAGAAGGATTCCTATTAGACGGCTGGAGCAGGAGCGGCTTGCGGCCCTTCAGGCGAGAGAGAGACGAAGGACAATTTCTCGCAAGCTTAAATGGTCTTTGCTTCTCCTCTTACTGGCGGCAATAATTGCTGGGGTTATCTATGGGGGTATCTTTGCGCCCTATACAGCCCTTAGAGATATGTTACCCATGCCGAGTAAACTGATCTCGGTTGTTTTCATCGTAAATGGGGTCTCACATGTGGTACCGGCTGAAGGCACCTTGGTGGTGCACCCGGCAGATGTAGTTGAAGTTGATGATATTCATACCGATGGAAGATTTAACTGGGGTTTGAGGCTGAGTTCCGGGGAGTTTCCGGCTAATGAACTATTGGAAGGTCGTCGGGAGATCAGGAAGTTCTGGCCAGAGTTCGACCATGAGGAGCCTCTAAAGGTTGTAGTGGATGTGATATCCGGCTCTCAGACCATTGGTCGCTTTAACATGGTAGTGCGACTTCAAGCGAGAGACTGGGTAAAAAAGGCTCAAGAGGCAACAAGTGCGGAAGAGAAGGTGCGTTACTATGAACGTGCCGCTCGCCTAGCCTCGCACAATGCCCTGATTTTGACAAACCTTGCCCAGCTTTATACTGAGCAAGACGAATGGGCCAAGGCTGCCAATACCTACGAAAAGGTGGCGGCCACCAGCAAAACCGCACCCATTTTGCAGAAGTTGGTTGAGGCTTACCAAAAGGCCGGCAAAACCGAGAAAGCCCTTGCTTCCTATATCAGACTCATCCAAGTAAGCGGTAATGACAAAGTACCATTTTATGGCTTTATTTCATATCTAAACGCGAAAAAGAACCCGGAGCAAGCAGCCTCTTTCCTTTCTACCAACTTGAATGCTTTTCCAAAGTCTTACCAGCCTGAAGTCTACGCTTATCTTGGGACGCTGTACGGCCAGCAGGGAGAGTGGCAGAAGGCCATCGAGTTTTACAAGCGCGCTTTGGCCGGTGGGATTGATAACCCTCTGATCCAACTGAATTTAGGGGAGGCTTACAGCAGGGTTGGAAATTATCGTCAGGCTGAGATGAGCATACTAGCTTACCTCAAAGAAAAGCCTAAGGATGTAGATGCGAGATTGCGATTGGCAACAATATACCAGAAAAGAAAAAAGAACAAGGAAGCCATAAAGACTCTCAAGGGACTTGTCAAGGACAACCCTAAATCGCTCAAGGCTAATCTGGCGCTGGTAGACATCTACGAGAAACTGAAAATGGACAAAGAGGCCGCGGCTACGTACGAAGCCATAGCTAAATTGGCCCCCGATAACAAGGTTG
>JAJDNT010000229.1 GCA_022340515.1 Deltaproteobacteria bacterium | reverse complement strand
TATGGAGCGTAAGACCAAGAAAAAGGGATTAGGTAAAGGTTTGGGGGCACTTATTCCCGACGCCGATCTGCTGGCAAGAACTAGTGACAAGTTCTTTTTTTGCGGCATTGAGGAGATCAGCCCCAATCCATACCAACCGCGGCAAAACGTGCGGGACAAGGCCTTCGAAGAACTGGTTGAATCCATACGTGAAAGGGGCATACTCCAACCACTTCTGGTGCGAAGCAAGGAAGAAGGATACCAACTAATTGCCGGGGAAAGACGGTGGCGGGCGGCACAAATTGCCGGTCTCCGGAGAGTACCCGTAATTGTCAAAGAAAGCGCTGAGCCTGAGTCCTTCGAGCTTGCCCTGATTGAAAACATCCAGAGAAAGGACCTGAATCCCATTGAAGAAGGAGAAGCTTATAGTCGGCTTCAACAGGAATTTGATCTTAGTCAGGAGAATATTGCCAAAAAGATTGGCAAAGACCGCTCCACCGTGGCCAATATGATTCGTCTTCTCAAGTTACCAGAGAAGGTTCGCGTCGATCTAGTAGATGGGATCTTGAGCATGGGGCATGCTCGGGCACTGTTGGCCTTATCTAGGTCAGATCTCCAGTTACAGGCACGTGATGCAATTGTAAAGAAGGGCCTTTCCGTACGAGAGACAGAGAAATTGGTACGAGATCTCCAGGCCAGAAAGAAAAAATCAAAGGCCGTCCCGCAACTTGATAGCCATATGCGGGCAATTCTCGATCGACTAATTCGTTACTTTGGTACCAAGGTAAGCATTACCCGCCGTGGCAAGAGAGGTAGAATCGAGATCGATTTTTATTCCGACGATGATCTCCAGCGAATATTGGATTTATTTTGGCGAGGATCTTCGGTTTCAAAGGGTTAGCTTGTCTGAGTCCTTCCGTTCCAAAGCAAAGTAACATTTGGGTAAAATCTCTTGTAAGTGTCGGCTTGCCGTATATCCGCTCCTTTAACCCGTCCCAAAGTAAATCTGAGATGTGGGATATGAGATGCCAAGTGAGAGTCTCCATCTCATATAACATATCTGTTTTATTCTTATCGTTCTGCTCAACCCTGTGAACCAGTCTAAACATGGCCTGGCTGAATGAGGTAGAATGATGGCTGTGCATGTAGTTGTTGACGGATACAATTTAATTCGCCAGTCGCCAACGCTCAGGGGGGCAGAAGAATTGTCCCTTGAACATGGAAGGGAGGCATTAGTTGAGAAGTTGCGACATTACAAGCGGCTGAAGCGGCACCGAATTACCGTTGTTTTCGACGGTGCTGACAAGGTGACTCTGGCTGAAGAAAAGACAGAGCAAAAGGGCATCAAAATCATCTACTCTGGACAAGGCAAAACTGCAGACTCGGTAATTAAGAGGATCTGCCGTGATCAGGGCGAAAAAGTAGTTGTAGTGACCACAGATAGAGAGTTAGCCAGCTACGCTGAATCGTGTGGCTCCGTGGTGATGACTTCAGAAGAGTTTGAAGCAAAAGTAGAAATGTCATTTTATGCCAATCTCAAAGGACTGGAAGGAGAAGATGAGGCAAAAGGCTGGAGTCCTGCCAAGGGGACAAGCAAAAAGGGACCTGCAAGAAGGCTATCCAAGAAGGAGAGAAAAAGACGGGAAAAGTTTGAAAAGTTATAATATAAAAAAAGGTAGAGAAGCATTCCTCGAGGGGTGATCTGAAGTCGATCTCTTTCAGGTGCTAGTTTACCCATGGAGTGTTGGAGCAGCCGAGTATTGGGAAAGGGGAATAACCTGAAAGATCTCAATCCCTTCACTACTCCATCCCTCCAATACTCCAATAATCCGGATGGGCAGTTTTAAGGGAAATCAATTGTTTTTCGGTACTGACCAAGTGGAATACATGGAGAACAGAAGATATGTACAAATCCATTCTGGTACCCCTTGATGGGTCCAAGCTGGCGGAAGCCATCCTTCCTGAAATAGAGAAAGTAGCATCCTGCATGGGGGCAAGGATCATACTACTTCGGGTATGCCGTGCTCATGTCTTTCCAGGAAAGGACCCCACTGAGGCAGAAGTAGAGGTAGTTAGGCATGCCGAAAAGTATTTAGTAACTATTGCTGCCGATTTAAATGCCAAAGGTTTTGATGCCGAGGTGCACGTGCGTTACGGTGATGTGGCTGAAGAAATCTTGAGCCACAGCAGTCGCAATGAGATTGATCTAATCTCCATGTCTACCCACGGGCGAAGTGGTTTGGGTCGCTGGTTGCTAGGAAGCGTGGCAGAGAAAATCGTGCGTCACTCTGAAAAACCAGTCTTACTGCTCAGGCCAAAGGGGTAACCAAGTAAGGATGCAGCAGCGAGATTGCTGAGTTCCAAAGCTCCATGTTCAAGGTTCCAAGTATTTTTGACTAATCTCTAGCGTATTTTCAAACTTTAAACCTTGAACTTATCCCTATGCGACGGGCTAACGCCCGACTATATCTTTCTTTCTTTTCCTTGTAGTAAAGAGCGTATGTTGCTGCGATGTCGGATTACAGTGGAGAGGGCAAATACAGAGGTAAGGCCCAAATATTTCGAACTGTAACCTGCAACTAAGGCCCAAGCTGGTAAGGTTAGAAGGGCGATAAGAGAGCCTAGAGATACGTACCTCCAAATCCAGGTGACAAGAAGAAAAATGGCGAAGGAAGCAAGGGCTGCCTTGGGAACTAGAACCACTGAGATACCAAAGGCAGTAGCCACACCCTTGCCACCACGGAAGCGGAGAAAAACAGAGAAAAGGTGGCCGAAAAAGGCGGCCAGGGCCACCAATGCTACAATGAGTGCATCTCTCCCCGTGCCACCAGACCATATACTGAGTGCCACGACAACCGGTAGCGCTCCTTTGGCCATATCGATGAGCAAAACCACAAGGCCCCAACCTAATCCAAGGCTGCGGGCAACGTTAGTGGCGCCGATGTTCTTACTTCCAAAGGTGCGCACATCGATATTAGCCACCCAACGACCGATCAAATAACCGCTGGGTATTGAACCTAAGAGGTAAGCGGCCAAAAGGAAAAGGGCTGTGCTAAGCATTGCCATAGGCTCTTATCTGGGGTTTGATGGGTTAAAGATTACAGGTGGTTGCTACTCTATGACAAGCAATTTTTATTGAGTGGAGATCTCTAAACAGAGAAAGTTCACCAAGTTAGATTTAATATTATCGATTTCGGATTTAAAATTTGCTCAAGTCGAGATTTAAACAATCTACAATGTTCAGTCTTCAATCTAAAATCATAGAGACGTTGGTGGAGGCTGATTTTTCTTGCTCTGGCTAATAGCATTGTAGTATATCCACGGTATTATAACTGACCTTACGAGCTTGCTGCAAAAGATAAAGAATACCGCCGAACAAATGCGAGTTGATCAATGAAGGTTTGCGTCATAGATGGCATGGGTGGGGGCATTGGCAACGCCCTTATCAAAAAGATCAAGGCAGTATTTCAGGAACAGGTTGAAATCATTGCTCTGGGCACCAACGCCATTGCCACTGCGCAGATGATGAAGGCCGGAGCAAACAGGGGCGCAAGTGGGGAGAATGCTGTTATTGTAATGGCACAGAAAGTTGACGTTATTATAGGCTCCATATCAATATTGCTTGCTGATTCGATGATGGGAGAAATGACCGCCGGCATGGCTGCAGCTGTGGCCAGAAGTCCTGCGCTCAAGTTTATTTTACCACTTACTCAGGAAGCAGTGGAAGTAATAGGAGTGTCTCCTGAGCCCCTTCCCCACCTTGTGGATCATTTGGTGGAAAAGAGGCTACGCCCGCTGGTAGAAAGCAGCCTGCATGGCCAAAAGTGAAGTCTACCTTCAAAGAGCTTTCCTAGTACCTCCCCGCTGGGGAGGGTAATTCATATTCTCCTTTTTCGATCTATTGGACTCACACATTGTTTCACGTGGAACATTCCATGGAAGTCAGCAGCTCTATCCTCTCAGAACAGATTAGAGATGGTTTGACCACCCGGTGGCTAGGGCAGACCATTCATTGCTACGATGCAGTGGATTCAACTAATTTGCTTGCCATAGAAATGGCAAAACAGGGTGCGCCGGAGGGTACTGTTGTTCTGGCAGAGCAGCAGCTCAGCGGTCGTGGCCGTGGTAATCGATCTTGGCACTCACCTGCGGGAGTAGGGGTTTACTGTTCAATTGTCCTGCGGCCAAAAATGGCGCCTGCGAAAGGGCAACTCATTACCCTCGTGGCAAGTGTGTCCATTGTAAAGGCTATAGCTCACATGACGGGACTATCACCTCAAGTCAAGTGGCCAAATGACATTCTTATCAATGACAGGAAGGTGGCAGGAATTCTTTTGGAAAGTAGGGTGAGTGGAGCCCAAATAGGCTATGCAGTGATAGGTTTCGGTATCAATGTTAACAATGATTCAGCAGATCTTCCTGAGGATATTGGGGCCAAGGCTAGTTCTCTGTTGCTGGAACTCAAAAAGCCAGTGGATCGTAGTACCTTGGTTATCGAGATTTTTTCGGAACTTGAAAGAATCTATGATATCTTTCAGCACCATGATTTTTCCCTGATCCTCGAGCAATGGCGTCATTACTCATCCACCCTAGGACAGCGGGTACGTATATGGCAAAAAGATAAAGCCACAGAGGGAATTGCCCTTGACCTTACTGAAGATGGCGGTCTCCTGCTGAAGCTAGAAGAAGGGAAAAAAGTCGTTGTTCACGCTGGAGATGTAGAACATTTGAGGATAATTTAAGCTGTCAGCCATTAGCGGTCAGCTTTCAGCAAGATATTTGACCAAGAGCTGGATTTTAGGATTGAACTGATAACAGGTGGAATGGCTAAGTGACCGGAGAGCTTTGATACGCCTGCATAGAGAGCAGATAGGTTGGAGGGGTGCTGAGGGAGTAGAGGTACCACCTAAGATTTACTGACCACGGGCCTTCTCCACGGCCTCCTGCTTTTTCTTGCATGAGATACAGAGTGTCGTAACCGGCCGAGCCTTTAGTCTTTCCTCCCCGATATCGTCGCCGCAAGCCTCACAAATTCCGAATTCTCCCGAATCAATTCGTTCCAAGGCGCTTCTTATCTTAGACAGAAGTTTACGCTCACGATCCCGAATGCGAAGCATAAAATTGCGGTCCGACTCAAGAGAAGCTCGATCTGTAGGGTCTGGAAAATTTTCGTTTGCCGTGGTCATACCGGAAACAGTCTTTTCAGCTTCGACTAGTATCTCTTGAAACCTCTCTGTTAAAATCTCGCGGAAGTACTCAAGTTTCTTCTTGTCCATTCTCAAGCTCCCCTAGGCCGAATATAGAAGAGAGTCTTCTTAGCACAGGATTCCATATAAGTAAAGGATAAAATACCTATGTGGTTGAAAAGCTGGCATCTTGATAAAGGCCACTTTTGCCACCCCTTTTCTCTAACAAACGTATGTCATGGATAATCATGCCACGGTCATAAGATTTGCACATGTCGTAGATTGTTAACGCTGCAGTTGAAACAGCAACCAAGGCCTCCATCTCAACACCGGTCCGATCCCTGGCATGGACGCTGGCGAGAATGACAATCTCCGACGAATCAGTGTCAGGGGTAAAATCTATGGTCACGCTGGTCAAACTGAGTGGGTGGCAGAGAGGGATCAATTCACCAGTTCGTTTTGCTGCCATAATTGCACTCAACCGGGCAACTCCAAGTACATCCCCCTTTTTTACATTTCCGCCAACAATGAGCTGTAAAGTTTCCGCTTGCATTCGAATCCTTCCTCCGGCAATCGCGCTGCGGTCAGTAACGGGTTTTTCTCCTATGTCCACCATTCGTGCCTGGCCAGATTCATCGAAATGAGTGAATTGTGACATGGTTATCCCTTTCATCGCCAAACGCATAGAGCAGAGCGCATAGCCTTTTGCAAGCCTGAAGGAGTGAGCGGTAACCTATTTTTTCCACCGCCTGCAGGTTAACCTATACCCTGTTTTATTTCACCTGAATAAGAAGAAAAAGGTCGCCTGCTTGGCCATCTTCACCACTATCCCCCTGACTTGAGATCTTCAGACGACTGTTATTCTCAACTCCAGCAGGAATATTCACCAACAAATCTTTTGTAACTTCTAGTCTACCTTGACCATTGCAAGAAGGGCAGGGGTGCATCCGGACCTTTCCTTTACCCTCACACTTGGGACATGTGCCAATGGCTGTGAAGATAGCTGAAGATTCAGTGTACCTGCCACTGCCCTTACACCAATGACAGGTTTGCAAATCAGAGGTGGAAATTACACCATTACCCCCACAGGAACCACAGGTTTCCATGGCACTGACACTAATTTGCTTCACGCCACCTTGGGTAGCTTCCTCTGGTGAAACTTCGAGTTGGTAGCACAGATCAGCGCCTCTGGACGGATGTGCTTGCGGGCGAAGCCCGGCAATACCAAGAAAATCGAAAAATTCAGTAGCAAAGGTCCGCAGTACATCCTCGGTACGCTCGAAGCCTCTGTAACCTTGCTCTCTTAGGCCATCATAGCCCTTTTGGTCATAAACCTGCCGCTTCTTTGCATCACTTAAAACATGGTAGGCTTCCGCTACCAGCTTGAAATGCTCCTCGGAGATAGGATCGCTAGGATTACGGTCGGGGTGGTATTGGAGAGCAAGTTGTCGAAATCGCTTCTTGATCTCTTTAAGAGAGGCCCTCTCTCTTAGCCCCAGTATGGCATAATAGTTCCGTTTGGTCACAATATTAACACCAAAGTAGAAATTGACAGCTGCTTAACTACCACCCTATTCAAAAAGTGGTCCCACGGGAAAATTTTTTCATTTGCAGAAAAATAATGATACTGTTTTATCAGCTTGAATACAATTGGAGAATCCGCCAGGAGTTTCCCCAAAAATATTGTAGAGACATAGGCCACAGGGAAGCTACTCCACAACGCACATGATCCGCGGCATCTATTGGTAGGATTCCTGTTTAGTGTGCGCCATATCTTCATGCAAGCCCTCTCGAGGCTGAGAGAGTAAAGATCGGTTGCTCAGATGTTCGTTGTTTCGCAGCTTCCCCTTTTGGCCTTAACTGATGTCTCTTCTGATTGACTGCGGAAGGTCTGTGCCACTTCCCCGGCCACAGCTGGGCTAGAAGTGACTCCGCCGCAGGCGGATGAGCCCCTGGCCTCCGGCCCTTAGGGGCCTACGGCCCGGAGGGAACTACAGAAGAGACATCAGCAAGTCCATTTTCATTTACTCACAAATGCAAACTGGCTACTGAACAGAGGTTACAAGAATGATCCACTTATTATTGGTGAAACTCCAGGAGAATCCGCGGATAGCCTTCCCACTATCTCTGAGAAAAGGGGAACGGAGGGGATCCTTATCTTCGTAGGATATGGAAGGGGTGCTATGGAGAGAAAAGAAGCAAAAAAGAATATCTTAGCTTTTATGTATGCTGAAAGGTTGAAATCAACCCTGATCATCACAGGGCAACTATTGGACGCGCTGGGGGATCTCAAAGAGGGAGAACGGGAAGGTGGTCTAAAAATTTTTAGTTCCTTTTTGAGGGGCGCAACCGGCGAAATGAGAATTGCCGCAAATGTGACGGAATATTTGCATTGGGATAGCCTGAGCAGGCAGCTAAATCTTATGGAAGGCTATGCTCGTTTGGGGCAAATGGAAGCGGCACGACAGGAATTGAGTCACACCTTGAGCAGCGTAACAACAGTAAGTGGGCGAGCTATGACCTACTTAAAAGAGGCTGATTTGCTATGAGGTTGTATGAGACTAATAAAACTATAGAGTTTGCCCCAAAAGGACCTTAGTGTCCGTCGTCCATAGTCAGTTGTCCGTTGTTGTGACTGAAATCTGGGCATGGAGTTTGAATGGAAAGAGTTTATTGTCTTTCTGCGGCTATCTCGAACGCTCGCAAGACATCGCGAGCACGATAGATATCCCTGAGAAAGAATGGTTGCCAGAAATGCTCCCCCGGAGGAAACAAAGCCAAGAAAGGTATGCTGCGGCTTCCCATATTCTCGAGTAATCTCTTGGCAGGGGGGTTTTCCCTGGTAAGATCAGCTTTAAGGAGCAAGACATTGTGCTTTCGGAAAGTTTCAACAACATCTTGGTTTCGTAGAGCGGTTTTTTCCACCAGGATACAATTGGGGCACCAGTCTGCGGTAAAATCCACTACTACCCAACGGTTTTCCTTGGCAGCTTCCAGGAGTTTGATATCTGTGTAAGGTTGCCATTTTTCGGATTCCTCTGTCTTTGTCAGGGGCTCCTCGTACCAAGCCAAGGAGGGAAATGTTTTAAGGCTTAACCATCCCCCCACAACAATAATTAGAACTGCCAACAACCGCACCGCAATGCGGCGACGAGTGGAATCGCTGAGGCTAGTCATTTGGCCCCAGAGGTAGAACCCTATGGCCAGAAAGAGGCAGAAAAGAACGATCCAGACTACCATGTTCTCTGGAAGGATTGTGAGTAGGTAAACAACCGTTGCCAAGAGGGCAAAGCCCATAAAGCGCTCGAAGTGAATGAGCCAATTGCCAGGCCGGGGGAGCCACTTGAGACTGGGCGGATAGATTGACATAACCACATAAGGAAAGGCCATTCCCAGGCCTAGGCAGGCAAAGACTAGAAAGATCTGAACGGGAGGTTGCCTTAGGGTCCAGGCCATGGCGCCTCCGAGCAGAGGACCACTGCAAGGTGTGGCCAAGAATGTGGCCAGAGTCCCTTTATAAAATGACTCAAAGTATCCTTGGCGCTGCATGCTGACACTTTCACCACTGCTGGCGAAGTGGGGAATTGGTAGCTGGAAAAGGCCAAATAGGCAAAGGGACATAGTGAAGATCAGTCCAATCATGGCTATAAGAAAACCCTGCTTCTGAAATAGCTCTCCCCATCCGTATCCGGCAAAACTGGCCAGGCCAGCAAGGACGAGGAAAACTGAAAAAATTCCAGCAGCGAAGCTCAAACCCATAAGTGCCACACGACGTCCACTCTCCTGTGCCTGCTGGACGAAGCCCAGAACCTTCAGGCTAACGACCGGCAAAACGCAGGGCATGAAGTTGAGAATGAAGCCGGCAAGGATGGCAAACAGAGCTGCTTTGACCAGGCCTCCTACCTCGAGGCCGGGCATGACGGGTCTCGGCTTAACTTCAGGGACCTCATCAACTTGGGAAATCTGTTTCTCATCTGCCTTTGGAGGGGTTGTTTCAGGGGATTCTGGTTGTGTTTTAGCTTCGGTTTCAGCTAAATGAGTGAGTTGGATCTCTTTGGTTACCCATTGGGGAACTGATGTTTCTGCCGACAAAGTGCCGACTACATTAAGTGCTGCAGTCAACTCGGTCTTATAAGGCATACATATGCCCTCGCGACAAAGGGCCAATTGAAGGTATAGCTGAACTTGGTGATTTTGCACTGATAAACTGTCGGCAGTAGATAGCCGCATATAGATAGTGGTCTTTTTCTGATAAATCCATACCCATTCATCAGGCCCGAGCTGGGGTTCAAATAGTTTTTCGGCGGGCAGAAATCTGGCGGGATCAGCCAGAACCCCTTCCGGAAGTGAACGTGCTTCGAGTATGGTGGGTAAGCCGGGTCCCGGGCCTTTAGGATTGCCGTAGATATGCCATTCGGGATCCAGAATGATTTGTACGGCAACCCAAGCGTCATGGCCGGCATAAAGTTTGGCAGGATATGTCTGCACTTGGATCTCTAGGGGGGGGTTAGTATCGGCCCTAAACTGATCTTTTGCTGAAACAGGAAAGTCCAGGCTCAGGCAAAAAAGAGCGAGACAAATTATTAGGCTGAGTTTGAGGCGGGTCATATGATCTGATTCCGGGATATAGACAGATTCTCCAATCCGACAAATCATAAACAACAAAGGAGCGGATGGCAAGCAGCTTTGCGCTTAGCGAGCCACAAGGTGGCTAACAAGGATACCCCAAAATTCTCTGGGCCCCTCGAGTGTGGTCACCGCTTCATAGTGCCAGCCAAGATGTTGACCGCATTGACGGCAGAAGGCCATGCGCCAACGGTAGCCCGCAAACCAACTGTGGGCTGCTGTGGCACTTCCATGGGCGACTGCACCAGGACAGTCTGAAAAGGTGCGAAAATCACATTCTACACCCGCCGGGTTAACAAAGAGATGTCGGTCGGAAGCGCCTACAACAAGCAGTCGATCCGAATAGGTGACAACGCCTCTACAGCCAAAGCACTGATAGACCTTGGCACCATTGCCACCGACTCCTTTCAGGGGAAAAGTGAAGCCGAGCATTGTGGATTCCAGGGTCAGGAAGGTTTACTGGCAGGAAAAATAGCAAATTCGGGAGAAAAGTCAATGTCGCCCGGATGTTTCATGAATTGATGTCGCAGCAAGCTATTAATGAAATATCCGGGCCAACCCTAGTTCAAAAATCCGTTCCTTTGTAGTTGCTACGGGGGTCTTGATCTGCTATATCTGCTATATTCTTCGGCAGAGACGAATCTGCCTGTATTAAAGGGGCACGGGCGCACAACATTCCGATTTTGAGTTGCTACTAACATTTAGGGTGCACTGTCCTCCCCATTAT
>JAJDNT010000225.1 GCA_022340515.1 Deltaproteobacteria bacterium | reverse complement strand
AATGGAGGAGGCGTTTTTAAAAGCGAAGATGGAGGCGGCAGTTGGACTGCTGTGAACAACGGCCTGATTAATCTCAATGTGCAGACTATTGCCATAGACAGCGTTGACACTGACGTCATTTATGCCGGTACGGACGCGGGCAGTCTGTTCATAAGCACTGACGGCGGTGGGAGCTGGTCTGACATTACCGGATCCATTTCCGGCGCCAATGTTCTCTCTTTGGCCGTAGATCCCGACACTACTACCACACTGTATGCAGGCACGGCTGGCGAAGGGTTTTTCAAGCTTACTGAGAGGGGAGAACCCACCAAAACTGAAGGCAGTGGAGGGGGTTGTTTTATTGAATCAGCCGCCTATGATTCTCCTGTGAGCAGACAGGTTCAACCGGGGCAGGTGGTGGCCACAAGTGTTGTTATTTTTGTCTCTGTTATAATCCTGAGTATTGCTTTATTTTATCTCTTGAGAAAACTGCGATTTCACGGAGTTGTTTTTGAAGTGTCAAAAGTGAAAAGGAGATTTTCCCATGGAATGCCCATTTTGCGGAGATAGTAACACCGGAGTAATCGACTCCCGGCCAACTAAAGACAAAACCTCCATTCGACGGCGTCGCCAATGTCTGGCCTGTGCCGGCAGATTCACTACCTATGAAGCCACCCCCGAGCAGTTGCTGCTTCTTTTGCTGAAAACCCATGGCGGCAAGAGGGCAAAGAGGAAAAGTTCCGATGCAGTGCTGTCATTTATGTCAGAGGCTTTGAAAGGCTTGTCCGCAGAGTGCGAGAGACTCGTGGGCGGGGTGGCCCAGGTCGAGCCAGCCAAAAGAATTGGAAGAAAGCTCAGGGCCAAAGCCCAAAAAAAGGCTCCGGTCAAAAAGAAGGCTCCGGCCAAAAAGACAGCTGCCCCAAAGAGGAAAAGGGCCGGGAAACTGAGTGACACGGCCAAGGTGCTTCAGGTAATCAGAGGTCACAAAAAGGGCGTAGATATCCCCAAATTAGCGAAAAAGACAGGTTTCGCCGACAACAAGATTAGAGCAATCGTCTACAGGGCGAACAAGGAAGGAAAAATCAAGAGAGTAAGAAGAGGGGTCTATATACTAGCCTAAAAAATCACCCTGACTCCCCCCAGATCCTTGATGGAAAAGGTGTGCTTCTCCTCGGGGGCACCGATGAAGATATTGTTTGTAGGCACTCCAAATTCCGTGGACACTTCATTTATGATCTCCGGACCAAATTTACCTTCCCGGGCTACAAACTTTATTCTCAACATAGGATAAATTTCTTCTAAGGCATCTAGGCTGCGTCTAACTTCCTCTTCTTCACTTTGTCCGGGGTTCGAATAGAGATGGAAAACCACCACCGCGCGGCTTGATTCGTTGTGAACTATGTATTCGAAGGCATCGTGTAAGCGACGTAAATTACCTCCTCTGGTAAAAAGTACAACGCGCTGTTCGGTTAGGTCGGTTATCATATCTATCACTATCGTGCGCCAGACCAAGAACCTGCCCATTAGATTATTAAGTACCTGCAAGATGGTTCTATAAATCGGAATGCGCAGATACATAAGCAAAACCAATAACACCGTGGGGATAAAGTACTGCATAAAGTAGAGAAGATTCTTGCGGTCAATAAAGATATTGCCAACCATTCCTAAGCTGGTCGCCATTATGGCCACTAATATGGTCATCCAGCCGGCGCGGTAAGTGCGCTTCAACTCTTTTCGTCTAGTTTTCAGCAAAATGTCACCGATACCGAAAAGGGTCATAACACCGAGAAAGGAGATGGTGTAAACACCGGCCAGGGAAAGCAAGCTGCCCTTGGTAACCAAAAGAATGGAAGAGCATAGGAGAAAGAAAGTGATGATAATGCGATGGCTGGTATTTCTCCTGCTTTTTTTCAAAAAGAATTGAGGCAAACACTGATCCAAGGCCATGCGGTGTACCAGTCCTGTGACTCCCACAAAACTGGTTAAAACCGCACCCGAGAGCACCAGGGTGGCATCCACCACAATTACTATCTTGAAGGTCTGGCCAGCCATTAAATGTGCCATTTCGGACAACAAGTAATCTTTGTGACCAACGATCTCGGCTAAGGGCAAGAGGTTTAAGGAAAGAATAGAGGTAATAGGGTTAAATATAGCTACCGCAATGAGCATATTTCGCAGGGTCTTGCGAAAGACACCTACATCCTGCTCCTCAACGAAGTTGGCCGAGCTCTCAAAACCACTAATTCCCAGCAAAGCCGCTGAAAAACCCAGAGAAAGGGCAATGAGAAGGTCTTTACCTACGGGGAGGGTGCTGAGGTTTGCCTTAAGTATGTGAAAGTCAGTGGGCAACTTGATAAAACCCAGGAGGCAGAAAGCTGCCAGGGTCGACATGTGAAAGATGAAGATGGTCAGGGCCACCACAGCGGACTCGGTAATGCCGATGATAGCCAGAGTGGCAAATATCCCAAGAATAACAATGGTGCCTTCCATTACCCCAAAGCCGGGAAAGATGGTGTGAAGGTATTCGGCAGCCGTTTTAGATGAGATTACTGCTGTGGCGATGTAGGAGAGTATGGTCATACATGCTGCTAGAGCTGCGGCGAACTTGGAAGTGCAGTTGAGTAAGCAGTTGTAAGTGCCTCCGTTCAAGGGGAGGGCCTCTACAACCTCGGTGTAGACCTTCTTGTAGAGGTAGAGGACCCCGACAACCATGAGCAGCACCAGTGGAGCCAAAACGCCGGCGTAAACAGCGGCTATGGCAGAGACATAGAGACAAGAAGATGTGATGTCGTTACCGCATATTCCAGTGGCCAGCCACTGATTCAGCCTTTTGTGGGGCGTAGTTCCGGCGAAGAGCTCTGTTGGGGTTGTAACGGATTTAGTCTTTGTGCTGTTTTCCACTACTTCTACTTTTCTCCCTATGAAATGAATAGCTTGCTCGGAGAAGTATCTTATAGCAACTTATGTGCCCTGTCCAGCAGCGGAGACTGTAACACTGAGTCAGATGTTAAATGTTTAAAATAATTTCACTTTGCTTGATACGATAATAAAGATCTCGTCTGATTTCTTGACACAATTTGTAAACAGAACAAATGTGTATAACCAATATTAATCCTCAGATCAAAGTCGGGTTATCTCTAATCAAAGGGCTCTCTTGTCGTCAACTGCTTGGTATTTTACAATTATTCTATTGTAATTTAAAGGTGTTATGGGTTAGGGTAAGGTGGTGTTCAGAAAAAGACTCTAAATCAAGGGCTGAAGGCAGACAATGAAATTACCAGAAGGCCTTCAGATAAGCAACTTGCTAAAAAGATGGCGGCTCGAGGAGCACCTCACCCTCTATCTTCTTGCCATAGCAGTGGGCATACTGGGCGGCTACGGGGCCATTCTATTCCGCCTACTAATAAAGGCTTTCCAGTTAATATTCTATCAAAATAGTAACGACTTTCTTTCCTTTGCCCACAAAGTCCCATTTTATTGGAAAATCCTTATCCCAGCCATAGGGGGATTAATTGTAGGACTGATCGTCCGCTGGGGTACTGAAAAGGCGAAGGGGCACGGAGTCCCTGAGCTCATTGAGGCCGTGGTTCTTAGGGGAGGAAGGATTTCCTGGCGGACGGCAACAGCGCGGGTGTCTGCCGCGGCTGTCACTATCGGTTCAGGTGGCTCAGTGGGTAGAGAGGGACCTATCATACATATAGGTTCATTCTTGGGTTCAAC
>JAJDNT010000256.1 GCA_022340515.1 Deltaproteobacteria bacterium | reverse complement strand
CTCCAAGGGCACCAATGAACGCCAAAATAAGATAATAAAAGTTTAATGAAATTCCAGACCAGACTGCCGTGGCCGTACCCAACATAACACAGGCAGGGGTCAAGATGAGAAACGGTAGCCGCATGGGGCCGAATATTACTTCTTTGACTGGGTTATCCATGGTCAGTTTGCCGGCTGCAGGAGGAGTTGTCTTCGCTTTGGCCTCAGGACCACTTGTTATGATGCCAGTTTTCGCAGCCTGTTGCAAGATTCTGCTCTGCAACTAAAGCCTGTCAAACTATTTCTTGACTGAACGGTTTAGCAAGAATAAGCTCCAGCCATGAGGGTTAACCTCAGCACTAGGCTACTGATTTGTAAACAAAGGTATTCCCAGACCAAGCTATCTGTTGATAATTTTGTGAAATAGGTAGAAACCATGACCGTAAAGACCTTTAGAGCAATGTTAGTAGAAGAGATAGAGGGAGCAAAATTTGTCAGGAAAATCACCCATAGATCCCTGGATGATTTGCCCGAAGGTGAAGTGCTGGTTAGAGTCCACTATTCGTCCTTAAATTACAAGGATGGACTTTCCGCCACTGGTCACAGGGGGGTGACCAAAAACTATCCTCACACTCCGGGGATAGATGCCGCAGGTGTTGTAGAAGATAGTCTTGGCCATGCATTTAACCCCGGGGATGAAGTGATTGTCACCAGCTACGATCTCGGTATGAACACCCCCGGTGGTTTCGGCCAATACATTAGAGTCCCGGCAGCTTGGGTGGTGCCACTTCCTGACAACCTTTCACTAAAAGAAAGTATGGCCTATGGCTCAGCCGGTCTCACTGCTGGTTTTTGCCTGCTCAAACTGCAGGACCGTGGCATAACCCCCGATCTTGGAGAAATATTGGTTACTGGCGCCACTGGAGGGGTTGGCAGTTTTGCCTTGGCCATGCTGGCCCAAAGTGGATACCAAGTGGTTGCAGTGACCGGAAAGATGAATGAAAAGCAGTTCCTTATCGATCTTGGTGCTACCGAAGTCATCTCCAGGTCTGAGGCAACCGACACCACGGGCAAACCCCTTTTGAAAGGTCGCTGGGCTGGAGTGGTAGACTCGGTAGGGGGTGAGATTCTATCAACAGCCATCAGGTCCACCAAGTTGCACGGAGCAGTTACTTGCTGTGGCAATGTAGCATCACCTGATTTGCATATTAATGTCTACCCTTTCATCCTGAGGGGCATCTCTCTTGTGGGGATTGATTCACAGAGTTGTCCAATGAGTATTCGTCAGCGAACCTGGAAAAAAATTGCCACTGAGTGGAAACTGCCTGATCTGAGCCGCCAAACTTCCCTCTGTTCCCTTGAGGAGTTAGATAGAGAAATAGACCGTATCTTAGCGGGCAAACAGAAAGGCAGGGTGATTGTGGATTTAGATAGGTAGGAGCATATGCGCAGAAATGATAGAGAAATTGTCGACCTTGCCTTGATTGAAGACATTATTCGCAACTCCTTGGTTTGTCGTCTGGGGATGTCTAGAAATGATCAACCTTATGTTGTTCCTCTCTGTTTTGCTTACAGGGATAACACGCTTTATTTTCACTCCGCCCGCGAAGGTCTGAAATTGGAGATACTCCAACAAAATTCCAAGGTCTGTGTCGAATTCGACATAGACCAGGAGGTCATCCAGGGCGACAAACCGTGCAAGTGGTCCATGCAATATCGGAGCGTCATAGGATTTGGTAGGGCCTCACTAGTTGAGGATTCAGAAGAAAAGAAAAAAGGGCTCGATGCAATAATGAAGCAGTATTCCGACAAATCATTCGAATATGTGGAGTCAGCAATTGAAAGCATTTGTATTATAAAGGTTGAAATAGAAAGCATGACCGGCAAGAAATCAGGTTACTAGGCACTGATGGAACCTTGGGTGGACAAGTAAAATGAAGGTTACCCTGGCACAATTGAATCCAACTATTGGCGATATTCAAGGCAATATGGTTAAGGTTGAGAAGACCCTTGCTAGGTGCAGCAAAGATCAGCCTGACCTGGTTATTTTCCCAGAGCTTTTTCTCGTTGGCTATCCACCTAGAGACCTCTTGGAGAGACCAGCGTTTATCGCCAGGACTCAGGCGGCAATAGGAGAACTGTTAAAAATCTCCCAAAATTTTGGCCAAACTGGAATCATTTTGGGGGCCCCTCAGCCCAGCCAACAGCCCACCGGAAAGGGTATCCATAATTCTGCTCTACTGATTTATCAAGGCGAGCTCATTTTCACTCACCACAAATCTTTGTTGCCTACCTACGACGTCTTCGACGAACCGAGGTACTTCGAACCAGGGCTTGAGCATCCCGTGGTAAAATTCAAAGACAGTATTCTGGGCATATCCGTTTGTGAGGATGCCTGGAACGATCCGGCCTTGTGGCCTCGGCGGACTTACCACCACGATCCCATCGAGGTTATGGCAAAAAAGGGTGCCAAGCTAATAATTAACATTGCTGCATCCCCTTTTCATCGAGGCAAAGAAAGACTCAGGTACAATATTGTCCAGAGTCATGCCCGCAAGCACCGAATACCATTTGTTTTCGTTAACCAAGTGGGAGCCAATGATGAGCTAATCTTTGACGGTCGATCCGTTTGTGTAGACGGTGCTGGCGATCCCATTGTGGTTTTCCCTCCCTTCCAGGAGCACCTAGAGACAATTCCTCTATACCAAACTGGAGTACCAATTTCCTATGAACCGCAAGACGAAATTGAATCTGTTTACCAGGCCTTGGTCTTGGGCGTAAGAGACTATATGGAGAAGTGCGGTTTCAATACAGCTATTTTGGGTCTTTCCGGTGGCATTGATTCTGCAGTAACTTGCTGTGTTGCAGTGGAGGCCGTGGGTAGTGACAACGTTGTGGCCGTCACTATGCCAGGACCCTATTCTTCGCCTGGTAGTGTTGAAGATTCCGAGAAACTGGCTGAAAACCTTGGGATCAAATTCGAGACAATACCAATTTCTCCAGTCTACAAAGCCTATATTAAATCTCTCAGGCCTCATTTGAGAGGGAAAGAGGTTGACGTTACTGAAGAGAACATTCAGGCCAGGATTAGGGGCAACATTCTAATGGCCCTGTCAAACAAGTTCGGCCACTTGGTGCTTTCCACCGGTAACAAGAGTGAACTCGCAGTGGGTTATTGCACCCTTTATGGCGACATGAGCGGAGGGCTCAGTGTAATATCCGATGTACCTAAGACCATGGTCTATGAGCTGGCGGAATACATCAACAGGCAATCCCCTATCATACCCCGAGAGATCGTCACTAAGGCTCCAACGGCTGAATTGAGAGAGAATCAGACCGATCAAGACACTCTGCCACCCTATGAGGTGCTTGATCAGATTCTCCATTACTATCTGGACGAGCAGTACTCTATGGAGGATATTCTTCGTCTTGACTTCGACCTTGAGACGGTGAACTGGGTGATTCGGGCAGTTGATCGAAACGAATATAAACGGCGACAAGGAGCTCCAGGCTTAAAGGTTACTTCCAAGGCTTTTGGCACTGGCAGAAGAATGCCGATTGCGGCAAAATTTAAAAGCTAACGTGGTAGTTCCATGGCAACAGAAGAACAGAAAAAAGAAAGCTTGGCTAAATTGTCAGCAGCTTATGGCGTCCTTACCTCTTATTTTGACATCTGGGGCCAATCCCATGAAATCCCCCCTGAGACCCTAGAAACCATGCTCGCGGCCGGCGGAGTTGATGTCAGTAGGCCGCAGGAGGCTTTGAGCCACTATGAGAATCTTTCTTGGACTCAACTGGCTCTACCGGTTTTGGTCGCATCCATTGAAGAATTGCCTGCAGACTTCCTTTTTCAAATACCTGCCTCCCACTCACCAGAAGGCAAATCACACCGAGTCTTCCAAGTGCGGTTGGAAATTTCCAGCGAAAACACTCCCCCTGCCAATCACGCCTTCCCTTTCGAACAACTAACTTTCGTCGAGGCCAGGGAGATTAATGGTTCTTACTACGAGCGTTGGTCCTTTCCCTTTCCAGAGGATCTTTCTATTGGCTACTACCACTTCAAGCTCTTTGTTGAAAAAGAAGAACAGAAGTTCCAGCAAAAAATACTGGT
>JAJDNT010000188.1 GCA_022340515.1 Deltaproteobacteria bacterium | reverse complement strand
TTCCACATCTCCAAGAACCTCCTTCCTTTCAGCAGTTAAGTATACGATAATATAATGAAAGATTGGTTTGCCCATCCTCTGCCTCTTCTCCTCTTAGCTGCTGCCTTGAGTTTGGCACATATTCTGCTGTAATCGGTGAGAATACACTCAAGGTGGTCTAATGGCAGATGAATTTGAAACCCAAGGGGATCGACGTAAGGGAAAGGACAGGAGGGGCGATAAAGATAGGCGCTCCGAAAGGGACAGACGCAGTGGTGCTGAGAGAAGAAACATCAAAGATAGACGCGCCGGTTGGGGGAAGGTGGATGAGGAAAGACTACAGGGAGCCCTCACCGCAGCGGCCACGGTGGCACATCTTTTCAGTCAACCATTAACAATAGTAATTGGCCACGTCGATCTATTGTTGTCCAGGGTCGACGATCAGACCACCAAGAAAAAATTGGAAATAATCAAAGAGCAATTGCAGTCTCTGAGTATTACACTGCAAGATCTGAGAACTCTTCGCCATTATAAGACAGTGGATTTAGATGGTCTTATACTGCTAGACATTGGACTGCGAAAGGTTAAGAAGCTTGATTGAGCTCGGAACGCGTCAGGAAGAGATATTACTTTGCGAGATGCCAAGAAACCAGAAATACTGTTATGGGACAAAAACACAACTGAAAGAGAACTAGTCGAAGAGATGCTCACAAATCTCGGCTTTAGCGTCACAGCCGTCAGTAACGAGCATGACTGTCTCAGAGAATTTTCTAACCGTAAGTATGATCTGGTAATTTTCGATCAGGGTTTGCCGGACCTTGATGTGAGAAGATTCGTCGATGATTTGGCAGAGATAGATCAAATGACACCAATAGCAATGATGGCAACTTTGGCTGTTGAGTTCTATGAGAAAAGATTTGGAGATTCCAATATTGATTTTCTCATAGTTAAGCCATTCGAGTTAGTTCAGCTTCAAAAGTTGGTTGAGGAAGCTGTGGAACTTGCTGAGCGACTGAAATGAAGTGGATAGGTAAATGGCGTCAACGTCTACCGTCAAACGGTAAAAATCCAGGAGGTGTGAAAATGGCTGGCAATGGTGGAGTATACGACAAAGTGGAGTCTATTCTGGCAAAACTCTTTGTGTTGAGGGATTCTTGTACAGGTGTTATACATAAGGGAGATTCCACTGCTAACCTGATCTGGTTTCACGGTGCTGAGACCATATTGAAGGAGGCGGTGGATGAGCTGCAAGCGGCACTTCGCTCTATAGAGGAGGGTAGTTAATGAGCAACCATGGTGAAGTTTATGACAAAATGGAAAAAATTCTGGCAAAGCTCTGCGTCCTGAGAGATTCCTGCACTGGCGTAATTCACAAGGAAGGGCCGAACCCTAATTCGATCTGGTTTCAAGGCGCCGAGGCCATGCTGCAAGAAGGGGTGGATGAACTCCAAAAGGCACTTCAAGCTCTGGAGGAGGGTAGTTAATGGCCAGTCAAGGTGAAGTCTACGACAGAGTGGAAGGTATAGTGGCCAAACTATACGTGTTGAGGGATTCCTGTACTGGAATAATTCACACTGAAAGGTCCAACCCCAACCTGATCTGGTTTCAGGGTTCCGAGAATCTACTGCAAGAGGCCGTGGATGAGCTACAGGGAGTACTTGGTGTTCTGGAAACCGGCGAGGGGGTTGAGCCTGCCGTCGTAGAGGAGAAAGAGGTGGAAGCCCCGAGCGCAGGGGATGAAGAGGAAGAAGAACCTCCCGCTGAAGAGACCGAGTGAGGACAAGCCAGGTTCGACGAAAGCCCAATCTGGAAAAGTTTAGGCTTCAGCTGAGTACATCCAGTATTTCGCTGACTGCTAAGTCTCTTATGCTTTGAAGTTTTCTTCCTTCTAACTCGTCCTGACTCAGGAGTTCTCCCACCAGCGAGTAGAGGCCTAGGCTGACAAATCCTTCTCCATGAGGTTCAAGCCTAATGCCAAATTCCACGCGCTCTCGGTCAGAGGGCGAGAGATTTTCGATTACCTCTTTACTAGCCCAGACAGTCCCCCGTTGAGAAAATTCACTGAGCTTAACTGCTTCAGCCAAGGTGTCTCCTACCATAGTGAACTCAAATGCCAGGGGCGACGGCACCATTCCCAGCCAGTCACGTCCATAGTGGACACCTATGCTGACCCTGAGGCTGTTGTTCCAAGCTTGTTTGCTTCTCCACTCCCTGTCCAGCCTCCATGCCATAGTTTGCAAAGCTTTGGCACACAATAAGGATTGAAATATATGGTCATTTTTTCTTTCTGGCTCTTGGAGAAAAAAACCAACAGCGCCCTCTTGGAAGGATCGGCCGGGGATTGCTCCGTGGTCGCTAAAGCACCGATGCCAACCCAGGAAAATCTGATTAATCAAATCGAAGTATCGCGATGGGGGAAGGGCGGCCTGCAAATGAAGCTCTGACTCAAGGCGGACGGCAAGAACGCACAAGGATCTTTGAGGTGGAGTTTTTCTCAAGAGCGCCACCTTGGGTATTTTTGCCCTGCCGGTGAAAAAATCCATCATCTGACCAAGTTGCATGCTTGCCGGTGTGTAGAGCAAAAGTGTCCCTTCGGGCAGCTCCCAGGAAAGAAGGGTATATTCCCTAGCGGACCCATCTTGTTCTTTCAGCGACAGTGATTGTTGCCTAAATGGTTGATAAGGCAACAGCTGTACTTCATTCCACAACTGTCTGAACTCGTTTAATAGCTGGGAGTCTTCCTCCCCTCGCAAGGATCTAAGAATCTCGACTCCCATGTCTTTTTTGGCCAGACGAATATGGAGTATGAGAATTTCTTTCCAGTTGGCAAAGCGATCTATCAATTCCTTGATCAAAGAGGACTGCAGAAACCCTTTCCTGACGGGAGACTGAAGCCCTCCCCTATTTTCCCCCAGAAGCAATTTCTCAGCCATGCTGTTTAGACCGATGATTTGCCAAGTGCGACTGACAAGAATGGCGGGAAATATGATCTGGTCAAGCCATTGGTGCGACAGAGGTTCAGCCTTGACTTCCGTGGGTTCTTCTTTCTCATCCATAAAGTGCATTGCAATTTGGGACATTCGCATACCTTGTCCCTTGAGCTGATGAATTTTCCCTATTCTTTCCACCACCCACTCTGGGAAGTAGCCGATCTTGGTTGGGCCTCCCGGCTCCTTTGGTGGCCGCACTGACGGGGGCGGAATGAGATTCAAACCGATATAGTTATTGAGTGTGGCCCTGGAAATGCCCGTGCGAGACATGACTTCTTTGCTGGAGATCATTGCTGACTGCATGGGGGAAATTAAAATCTTCCCTACTAATTAGGTAGTGCTCAGCCGAAAACGACCGTTTTCAGATGAGCGCCATGAGCTATCAGCACTCAGCCATCAGAAAAATAAATGTAATGACAGCTTATTAAGCTGCCCACTGATTACTGAATGGTGACAGCTCCATCCGGAAATCTTGAATTTTCGGATGGGCACCAGTGAATCACTACAGGCGAGTTCACTTTCACCATTATGAGGTGAAGAAAAAGCCTGGAAAAAACTACATCTTCAATTTACCAAAGCGAAGCTACCCGCAGCAAGCTTCCTCGAGCTTTATTCTTTAATATTGTTCTACCAATCTTTTTAGTATTTTTGCTATTCTTTTGACCTAGGTCAATGGATACTAGAAGCATTCAGGTTAATTATTGCTTATCCAAAAACTAGCGTTTTCAGATAGAGGCGATCAGTCCCGCCACGGCGGGACTCTCAGCCATGTGACTAAACACTGGAAAGAGGGAGGATAGATACATATGAAAAAGGTAAGCATGTTTAGAGAAAACAGTTTTAAAGACAGCGGACTGAGTCGCTTGCTCGTCCATGATTCTCCTTACTTTAAGATTTTAAACTTCAACTTCAAAGCGGGCCAGGAGTTACCCCTTCATTCCCACGACATTGAAGGAGAGGTCAGCATTGCTGTACTGGAGGGAAAAGGAGAGTTTTTGGCTGGAGAGGATGCAACCCTTCCAGCTGAGCCTGGGGATATTCTGATCTCAGAAATAGCCGAGCCCCACGGCATAAAAGCTGAAACAGATATGCGTGTTTTGGTGACCATTGCCCCTCCCATATAGCAGTACAAATCCGGCTGGCCTGCTGGTGAGAGATAGTAGGGAAGAATATGTTCAGTCTGAAGAAGATACAAAAGGGAAAAAACAGAGTTCGAGGTCCATGGGCAAGCTAAAAGGTAAAACAACACCTTACTCGTGGGGTTTACGGAACTACGTTCAACTGGGCGTGCTTCTGCTTACAGTTGGAATAGGGATCCAGTTTTTTATCTATGTTCACCAGGCAGGGGGCGAAGGTGGCATCACCGTATCAAGGCCAGCGGGCGTGGAGGGCTTTCTTCCTATTGGAGCAGTCATGGGCTGGAAGTTGTTCCTGCTGACTGGGATATGGGATCCCATCCATCCTGCAGCCATGGTTATTCTCGGCTTTGCAGCAGCAATCTCTCTGGGACTAAGGAAGTCATTTTGTGGATGGTTTTGTCCAGTTGGAACTCTATCTGAGTGGTTGTGGAAGTCAGGGAGAAAGCTTTTCGGGAGAAACTGTAAGTTACCTCCATGGCTTGACTTTCCCCTGCGCACTTTGAAGTACTTGCTTTTTGCATTTTTTCTCTGGACGATTTTTTCAATGAGTCTCCTTGCCATCCTTGCTTTTCTTCAGGGTCCTTATTACAAAATGTCCGATGTAAAGATGCTATATTTTTTTACTCAAATGTCTACCACTACAGCTGCGGTTCTGATAATTTTGACTCTAGTCTCCCTTGTAGTTAGGAATTTTTGGTGCAGGTACCTCTGTCCTTACGGGGCCTTGATGGGTTTGCTTTCTCTGGGCAGTCCCACGAGA
>JAJDNT010000187.1 GCA_022340515.1 Deltaproteobacteria bacterium | reverse complement strand
AACGTCCGTGGTCCGTTGTATTTATTCTCTTCGTAAATACGGACAATGGACTAAAACTCTTAAAACATATCTATATAAATTTATTCGGCCAAATACTCGGATATTTTATCAGTGGCTTGGCGTCTTAGTAAGGCAGTATCTAGGGAATTACCCGTCTCAACGTAGCCTTCGTGATAGCTATAGTCTTTCTTCCAAAGAACCTCATCTGTCTCAACCCTTTTCAGATTAAGTTTTAGGGTGATTGTCACCCTAGAAGTTAGGGTTTTATTAGAGTCGACGTGGCTGATCTCCCTAATCTGGATTTTGGCTATGCTACCACCCAGAACCCCTTCGGCCTCTTTACGGGGCTTTATCGGCAATCTTTTCCAGCGAATAAATTCGTTGAGTATGGCATTAGTGAATACGCTCTCCAGCCCGATTTGAGCTGTATTGTTCTGCAGAACATCAATGGCTATGCTCTTAATATCACCAGGAGCCTGACCTCCAGTCCCGGCAAAGTGGTAACCACAGCCCAGCAGCGAAAACACAATTAGGCAAACAACCGCCAGGGCCAATTTACAACTATATAGTTTATGCTTAGGGCTCGACACGGTTTACACCACCACATTAACTAACCTACCGAGAACCACCACTACTTTGCGAACAGGTCGGTCACCAATAAAACTCTTTATCCTTTCATCAGATAGCGCCGCTTTCTCCACCTCCTCCCTAGAGGCGTCGGGCGAGACATAGATGCGATTGCGCAGCCTACCGTTAACTTGCACCACGATGAGCTGCATATCTTCTGTCGCTGCTTCTTCGTCCCACTCCGGCCAAGGTTCCTCCACTACCCTTCTCTCATGCCTTAGGGCTTCCCACATCTCTTCTGCAATATGCGGCACCATGGGAGAGATCAAAATTACAGCTGTGTCCACTGCTAATCGCAAAACGGGAAAAGCCTCCGGGCCGTATCCATTTTCCGAGCGGAATTGGTAGATGGCATTCACCAACTCCATTACCGCACTTATGGCAGTGTTGAAATGAAACCGCTGCTCAATATCATCTGTAACTCTCTTGATGGTCTGATGAGTCATACGATGCAAAGCCCTCAACTCCCCTGCCAAAGGCCCGCTGCCATCATAAGGAGAAACACTCCGAAGATTCTCCTGCTCCTCATAGACCAAGCGCCACAGCCGATTGAGAAATCGAGCACTCCCTTCCACCCCGCGATCGCTCCACTCCAGGTCCTTTTCAGGAGGTGAGGCAAAAAGACAGAAAAGTCGAACCGTATCAGCACCGAAACGTTTAATCAAATCCCCCGGATCAACTACGTTACCCTTGGATTTGGACATTTTCTCCTTGCGACCTATCTCTGCCTGCCTGCCGCACTTACGGCATCCATAAATATCCGCTTCCTTTTCAATAACATCCTGGGGGTCGAGCCAGCCGTGTTCTGAACAGCGCAGAGTCTCCTTGCAGACCATTCCCTGGGTCAAAAGATTGACAAAAGGCTCGTCCTGACTCACCATTCCCATATCTCTAAGTACCTTAGTGAAAAATCTCGAGTAAAGCAGATGGAGTACAGCATGCTCGATACCACCAATATATTGGTCAACTGGCATCCAGTAATCATTTCTTGCCTTGTCTAGTGGTCCCTCCTGATAATCTGGACAGGTGTAACGGTTGAAATACCAGGATGATTCTACAAATGTGTCCATAGTGTCAGTCTCACGTCTGGCAATGTCCCCACATTCAGGGCAGGCGGTCTCTACAAATTCCTTGAGTGTTGGGAGCGGTGTCCCGCCTGCTGGCGTGAGACTGGCGTCCAGAGGCAAAACCACCGGCAGATCTTTCTCAGGCACTGGCACTATGCCGCATTTATCACAGTAAATCATGGGAATAGGGGCACCCCAGTAACGCTGCCTGGAGATGAGCCAATCGCGCAGTCTGTAGGTGATTGCCCCTTGACCCAGCTCTCTTGATTCAAGGTACTCGTTAATAGCTTCCCGGGCGGCAACACTTTCCATTCCACTGAACTCACCGGAATTGACAAGAATCCCGTCTTCTTCGTAAGCTTCTTTCATACTGTCAGCATCCAGTTCTCCTCTCAAAGGATTAACCACCACCTTCAAGGGTAGATTGTAGGCTTGGGCAAATTCAAAATCCCTCTGGTCATGGGTAGGCACCGCCATTACTGCCCCTGTCCCATATTCCATCAGGACAAAATTGGCAACATAGATGGGCATACGCTCAGCAGTCATGGGATTACGGCAATAGGCTCCGGTAAAGACACCTTCTTTATCAAAAAACTCAGAAGTTCTCTCACTCCTGTGCATACGCTTGGTCTTCTCGATGAATTGTTTGACTGCTCCTTCCTCTGGTCTGCCTCGGCAGAGTTTTAAGGATAATGGATGTTCCACCGCAAGACTCATAAAGGTGGCCCCAAATACCGTATCTTGCCTGGTGGTAAAAACCTTAATGGGTTCAGCGGAATCTTCCAGGGGAAAATGGATAATAGCCCCACGGCTTTTTCCGATCCAATTGCGCTGCATGGTTAGCACCCGTTCGGGCCAACCTGACAAATGGTCGCAATATTCCAGCAATTCATCAGCGTAATCTGTAATTTTGAGAAACCATTGAGACATCTCTTTCTGTTCAACCGTTTGGCTGCAGCGCCAGCACAGGCCGGCTTCAACCTGTTCGTTGGCTAGCACCGTCTGGCAAGTCGAACACCAATTCACGTAAGCCTCTGCCCGGTATGCCAGACCCCGTTCATACATCTTTAGAAACATTAACTGCTCCCACCGATAGTAGGAGACATCGCAGGTGGCCAGTTCTCTGCTCCAGTCGTAACTGAACCCCATTTGTTTCAGCTGTGCTTTCATTTGATCAATGTTATTGTAGGTCCAGGTAGCTGGATGGATCCCAGCCTTGATTGCGGCGTTTTCTGCAGGCATGCCGAAGGCATCCCAGCCCATTGGGTGAATCACATTGAATCCACGCATGGTTTTGTAGCGGCCCACCACATCTCCGATGGTATAATTTCGCACGTGTCCCATATGGATGCGCCCCGATGGATAGGGGAACATCTCAAGCAAATAATATTTTGGTTTGCCTGGATCTTCCCTTACATAGAAAATACGCTGCTCCTCCCAAATCCGCTGCCATTTGGGTTCGATCTCCCTGGGATCGTATTTGGCCTCCATTATTCCTCCCGTGTCGTTAACAACCAGGCACTAAGCAGTAAGCATCCACAAGTCATTACACTTCGCGTATGCACGCTTCGTTGTCATTCATAGTCATTTGGCCACTATCGTGGCCGTCACCACGCTACGCTGTAGTTCATGGTGAGCTGTCATCCTGGAGTTAAAACAACTTAATGACGGCCGTAAGGCCTAATGACGGGCGCAAGCCCTATTGACAGCGAAGCCTAATGACCTAAAACGTTTTGAGCCTTTTGTAGTGCCTGCCGTATCGGCCCGCTTACCGTTCAAATCGTGCCCTTGGATGTCGACAGACCTATTATCCCACAACGTCTCCCGCTGATTCAAAGGCGGGCCCCTTAGCTGATGTAGTTTTCCGTCTGCCAGTTTCCTCAAGGTGCAAACGAATTCTGTCAAGGATGCCGTTTATGAAAGATCCTGAATCCTCCGACCCGTACTTCTTCCCCAAATCCACCGCCTCATTTATAGAAACCTTGGCTGGGATATCAGGTTGATAAAGAAGTTCATAGATGGCAAGCCGAAGAATATTACGGTCAACGGTTGGCATGCGCTCCAGCCGCCAGTGCTCTGAAAACCGCTTTATTAAGCTGTCGAC
Organism: Deltaproteobacteria bacterium; assembly: GCA_022340515.1. Classification (GTDB taxonomy): domain Bacteria; phylum Desulfobacterota; class Syntrophobacteria; order BM002; family BM002; genus BM002. The sequence continues at coordinate 4,193 of JAJDNT010000187.1, read as the reverse complement.
TTCCTCCCGATGCTCGTATGCGCCCCTGGCAAGTTCAAAGGCAAAGTCTCTAATAGATTGTGGGGCTTTAAAATGCTCGCAGAACAATCTCAGGGCTTCGGCAAGGTCGGTCTGGGCCATGTCAACCTGGTAAAGAACCTGGATGGCCATTTCTCGAGAACGGCGTCGACTACTCATATGATCTTTTAGAGCTCCTTCTCACTAAATACCCGATAAACCGATGACCAACTGAGAGTTTCCAACCTACAAGTTAAGCTCAGCAGGTTAGGCCGGCTAAGCCTGTTAAGTCGGTTTAGTCACTTGAGCCAGTTAAATAGCTTAAACCCATCTACTTTGTCTGGCAAACTGGCTAAGATGACTTAAGCGGCAAAACAGAGAAAAGGGGCTAAAGAGGTTAAAGTTGACACCAGTCTTGCTTACCCCAGCTGCCTCATTAAATTGGCCATTTCTATGGCTGCCTGAGCTGCCTCAAAGCCCTTGTTACCCGCTTTGGTACCAGCCCGTTCAATGGCTTGTTCAAGACTGTCGGTAGTGAGAACACCGAAAGTAATTGGCACTGATTGTTCCAGACCTACAGCAGCTATTCCTTTTGAAACTTCGGCACTTACATATTCAAAATGAGGGGTAGAACCCCGAATCACAGCTCCAAGGCAGATAATAGCATCATACTTTTTCAGCTCAGCCAGCTTTTTGGAGACAAGAGGTATTTCCCAGGAGCCAGGCACCTTAACCACCTGGATGTCCGATTCTTTAGCACCACTTCTGAGCAGGGCGTCCAAAGCTCCCCCCAATAGCCGGTCGCAAATGAAGTCATTGAAGCGGCTGACTACCACGGCAAATTTAAGTCCTTTCGCCTCTAGCTTGCCCTCAACTATTTTCGGCATTCTAACCTCCCATCTATCGATTTCGGATTGCGGATCGCGGATTGCCTCGAGTTGAAACTAAAAAATTCCGTAATCTGTAATCTTAATAGTTTTCCTTTTCTTTTTCTTCAACCAGGTCTATGAGGTGACCCATCTTTGAACATTTGGTTTTCAAATAATTAAGGTTACAGGGGTTAGGTGGAATTTCAATAGGCACTCGTTCGGTAATGGTGATGCCGTAACCCTCTAAGCCTACAATCTTTTTGGGATTGTTGGTCATAAGCCGCATTTTTCTAACCCCAAGATCCACCAGAATTTGAGCACCTATGCCATATTCCCTGAGGTCGGCTTTAAATCCCAGGGCCTCATTGGCCTCAACCGTATCCTTGCCTTGATCCTGAAGGGAATAAGACCTGAGTTTGTTGACCAGACCAATACCCCGGCCTTCGTGGTTGGTTATGTACAAAACAATGCCCTTGCCCTCGTCACTGATCATTTCCATGGCCCTGCGTAGCTGGTCTCCACAATCACAGCGCAGAGAGCCCAGGCAGTCGCCGGTAAGACATTCCGAGTGAACCCGCACCAGTACCTCTTCCTCCGAGTTTATCTCTCCTTTAACCAGAGCGATATGCTGACTGGTATCAATATCATTAGTGTAGGCAATAGCCGCAAATTCACCTCCATAAATTGAGGGAAGCAGGGTAGTGGCCGCCCGATGCACGAAGCTCTCATTACGCATGCGATACTCAATGATGTCAGCGATGGTGACTATTTTTAGGCCATGTTCCTCGGCAAACACCTCCAAGTCAGGCATTCTAGCCATGGTGCCGTCGTCTTTCATCACCTCACAGATGACCCCTGCAGGTCTCAACCCTGCCAACCTTGCCAGATCAACAGAACCTTCAGTTTGGCCGGTCCTCACCAAGACACCCCCTTTACGTGCTCGAAGAGGAAAAACGTGTCCCGGACTGACTAAATCTTCCGGTTTAGCGTCATCAGCCACAGCTGTCAAAATAGTGGTGGCCCGGTCAGCCGCTGAGATTCCCGTGGTCACTCCCCGCCGGGCCTCGATGGAGATGGTAAAAGCAGTCCCGAACCTTGACTGGTTGTTGGAGACCATCATAGGCAGTTGCAATTCCTCGACCTTTTCCTCGAGCAAGGATAGGCAAATCAAACCCCTGCCATACTTCGCCATAAAGTTCACGGCCTCAGGGGTTACTTTCTCCGCTGCCATGCAGAGATCACCCTCGTTCTCCCGGTCCTCATCATCTACCAGAATGATCATCTTGCCTTCTCTGATCTCCTCCAGAGCCTCAGCAATTTTTGCGCTTGGCATTTTATTAACTCCAATTCTTTAGGTTTAGCCGTTTTGGCCAGTTTTGCCGGTTCAGTCAGACTACAACTTGTTGGCAATGGCCAATGACTAATTTACAGACACCTTGGAAATAACTGACCACGGACAAAAATCACTCACTAAATGAACCCGTGCTTTGCCAAAAAATCGGCATCCACACCATCCGAGGTCTTTCCTTGCATGGCCCGAACAAATTTCTCTACGTATTTGCCTATGACATCTACTTCTATATTAACCTCGTCGCCCACCTTCAAATTGCCCATGGTAGTCACCCGTGCCGAGTGGGGCACCAAGTTCACTGCAAAACTCTTTTCATCGCAGCGGTTTACCGTAAGACTTACGCCGTCTATGGACACAGATCCCTTTTCAATGAAGTATCGAGCCAGTTCAGGGGCCACCTCGAAGGCAAACACAATGGAATCACCTCTCTTCTTGCGTGAGATTACTCTGGCCTTGCCGTCCACATGGCCGTTGACCAAGTGCCCCCCTAGTCGATCTCCGAGTTTAAGGGCCCGTTCAAGATTGACCGCATCACCTAGCCGTAAATGGGCAAGGGTGGTCCTGCTCAAGCTCTCTTGAGAAACGTCCACCGTAAAACTACTTCCTTGCCAAGAAACCACGGTGAGACAAACCCCATGCACCGAGACACTATCGCCTTGCTGGAGTCCATCCAGTTCAAAGCCAGCTTCAACGCTCAGACGCATGTCTTTGCCTCGAGGCTCTATTTTTACTACTTTGCCGGTTCCCTCAATTAGCCCCGTAAACATGGCCCTTCTCCGATTCTAGACTTGAGCCTAAGGCACAAGACGAGTTCATGCATGCAAGTAGCCAGCAAGCTAGCATAAAGTCCAAATTTCGAATTGCGAAATTCGAATTTCGCAATGAAAAATCCGCAATTAGCAATGCGAAATTCAAAATAATCTTGTCTTATGCCTTGCGCCCTGTGCGTCAGTCTCTCCTTGCACTTTTAGCCTCTTCTACCCATACCCGCAGAAAAAAGAGCAGAATCCTGTAAATACCCCTCAATCATTATATCATCGCCGAATCGGCGAAGCCTAAGATTGCTTAAAACTAAAGCCTCTACCACCTTCTCAACTCCTATACCACCCACCATGGGAACAGCCCTATTACCACCAATGATTTTGGGCGCAAAGAAAAGATACACTTTATCAACAAGATTGTCATAAAAAAATCCACCGTGAACTTCAGCCCCGCCTTCCACCAGAAGGCTGGTGATGTGACGATCGCCTAGATGTTTCACAAGCTGGGGTAGTGACACACGACCCCGCACTAGGGGTAGAGACAGGATCTCTACACCCTTCCTTTCCAATGATTCCCTTCTTTTTTTATATGGTTTTGGTCCGGTGGCGATGATAGTCGGAGCTTCCTCGGTCTCACTAACAACCGAGCTGTCAACGGGAGTTCTCAGGTGGGTGTCCAGAATTATCCGGAGAGGATTTATACCCTTTCTTCCGGCAAGGCGAGTGGTAAGCTTGGGATTGTCAGCAACAACTGTCCCGACCCCCACTAGTATGGCGTCCACCTCATGACGCAACTTGTGGACAAACCGCCGCGAGCGCTCATTGGAAATCCAGTGGGAATCACCCAGGTGGGTGGCGATTTTACCATCTAGACTGGCGGCCATCTTGGCAATTACCAAGGGCAGGCCAGTGGTCACGTGCTTAATGAACGGTTCATTCAGTCTAAAACATTTTTCCTCGAGAACACCAACATCTACGCGGATTCCCTGCTTCCGAAGAAACTCGACCCCTCCGCCGGCAACCTGTGGATTTGGATCGACACATCCAACCACCACTCGACGAATCCCGCTCTTGAGGATTGCCACGGTACAAGGGGGAGTCCTGCCTTGGTGGTTACACGGCTCCAGGGTCACATAAAGGGTAGCAGACTTAGCCTGGTCGCCAGCATTTTCCAGGGCATGTATTTCCGCATGAGGGGTGCCTGCTTTCCGATGA
>JAJDNT010000185.1 GCA_022340515.1 Deltaproteobacteria bacterium | reverse complement strand
GAATTTCTGCGAACCTAAGTTCGCACCCATTGACGAACAAAAAACCCGGCTGGATTGTTCTAGTCGGGTTTTTTCATGCAAGATCCCTTATCTACTAGGCACTAAGCACCGCCTGACTGAGACAATGATCTTTTTGAAGTAATTTTAGGTCTTAGTTTATAATTTTACTGCGTGTTTTCTAGAACGAGTCTGTTGTGCCTAGTGGCGCATTGCGCTGATCACTATGTGCTCAGCGCAATGCACCTTCCCACTCCCCTTCCTTCCACTTAGCGGCATCAGCAAGCTCATAGAGCAACCTCGCCGATTTTTCGTCCCGATGTTCGAAGGCCTGATCGCGAATGAAGCTGTACATCTCGAGAGTTACCTGATCCTGATCGCTGACTTTGCCAGACTTCTTCTCAAAAATACAATAGGAAAGGTAAGATTCAAAATCACTTACAGTGGGTTCGTTCCGACATCTTTCAAGAAATGTTTTGAATTCCATGAAACCTCCTCTTGGAACATTGGATTATTTCTCTAAGCTCCTGAATGTACAGAACAATTTATAAGTTTTTGGGTGCTGCCTCCCTCAGCTCCATGGTGTAGCGCATCCCGGGCGGTATTTTTGACAAGGGGCGACTGCGACAAGAGGTTTCTCACTTCTAAGTCTTCCCTCCGGGGAGTATAGCAAAAAGCTTACGGCGCCCAAAGAAAATATCGCCCTGAGTGTCAGAGTTTGGCTGCCCAGCTGGCTCTCTGCCTCGAGAGCACTATCTTTGCGAAAACATAATGGATATACTATAATACACAGCTTAGCCAAATCACACCGGTCGGTTTGAATAGTTTTCTCTCTCTGAGACCTATCTGCTTTGCCGCCAAGAGCTTGAGACTGGTAGTGCTTACTGGCTTTAAGCTTACAGTTGTACTTCATGGTTTTTTACTAATTTAAGGATTAGCAGATGAAATCCCGAGATTCCAGGAGCCTGTCCAAGACAGTCGCTTCGAAGGGAAAATCCTTTCTCAAAGACCTGGGAATACAGCTAGACTACAATCACTTTGCTGAATTTCCAGACCCCTTAATGGTAGCTGATAAACAAAGAAGAATAATCTATTTGAATCTGGCGGCGGAGAAACTTCTGGCATGCTCACTGGACCAGAGGGAGTACCCCCTCTTTTTTTCTGATATCGTGGAACTGGAAGAGAACAGCTCTCAGCCCTCCTTCATCGACCAGTGTCTGAATGACAAGAGGACCGTGGACCGTATGGTGGTTCGCGGGCGGAATCATCAAGGAGACAATCTTTCTCTATTGGTCAGTGCCACCCTGATCAAAGACAAGGGGGGAGAACCTGCAGGGTGCTTTGCCATACTCCGGGATATTCAGGCGGATCTGGAAGCTCAACCCGATATCCAGGTTCAACTCGCCACCCTTAAAAACATCCTTGACCGTTTTCCCACGCCACTTTTCACCGTCGGCCCAGACCTTACCATCACCTACATGAACCATCTATTGGAAGAGCTTACGGGTTTCACCCAAGAGGAAGTGGTGGGCAAGTTGACCTGCGCCGAGGTGCTCAACACTGTTCAGTGTCACGGCGCGGATTGTCTGTTGAGGCAAGCCATGGAGGGTCGACTGCCCATTGCCGGGGTACGACGGGTGATCAGAGACCGCGAGGCTAGAGAAATTCCCGTGGTGGTCCACGCCTCGATCATCACTGATTCAGCCGGTAAGGTCATTGGAGGTTTCGAGGCTGTCCGCGATATCACTCCTATTGTGGAGGCGGAACAAAAGATCGCCCAGCTCACGGAAATGACCCAAGAGGGGATTCTCATATTGGACGAGGGGCAGAAAGTCATCTATGCCAACTCTAATATGGCTGGGATTGTGGGAATCCCCAAAGACCAACTAATGGGCATGAAAGTGAGCGACTTTCTCTCTGAACAGCACCAAAAAATGATCCTGGATCTGCAGAAAAACGTCAATTTTGAAGAGGAAGAACACTTACGCTTTTGCAGCACCATCCAGCCTGCAGATATCCCTGCTACAGAACAGCGCAGCTTTGAGACTTGCATGGCTGTCTCCCGTGTCGGCAAAAGCGTTCTGACCTACATGTACTTTCGTGACCTCACGGAGAGAATTGACATTGAACGGCAACTCCGCAAAGCCAACAGTTTCCTCAGCAACATTATCCACAGTTCGGTGGATGGCATCGTGGTGGTTGATACCAGTGGCAATGTACTGGTTTTTAACGAGGGTGCTGAACGCATTCTGGGCTACAAGGCTGAGGAAGTCATAGGTCACCCGGAAGTATTTCCACAGTTTTACGATCCCGAAATAGCCCGGGAAGTGATGCGGCGTATGCGGAGCAACGACTACGGCCCGCCGGGCAAATTAGCCACTAGCCGCATAAACTTCATTCGAAAAAATGGTGAGAAAATCCCGGTAAATTTTTCCGCTGCCATCATAAAAGAAGGCACTCGGGAGATTGGCAGTGTAGGCATATTTTCTGACCTCAGTGAGCATGAGCGCTTGCGTCGGGAACTGGAAGAAGCCCAGAGACAGGTGGTGCAAGCGGCAAAAATTGCCTCCCTAGGCCGACTGGCTGCGGGTGTGGCTCATGAAATCAATAACCCCCTTGCCGGTATATTAATTTACGCAGATATGCTGATGAAGCAAGTGGACGATAATCCTGCTTTACGGGAAGATCTACAAGAAATCATCAACCAGACCCTCCGGTGTAAAGAGATTGTCACTCGGCTCCTGGAATTCAGCCGACAGTCTTTAGGTGAAAGGGCTTTGTTTGATGTCAATGAACTCATCAACCAGAGCGCTAAACTCTTGAGACATCAGGCCCTGTTTCATGACATCGAGCTTATTTTGGATTTGCAGTCCGATCTGCCACAAATGCTGGGAGATCCTGGAGAGATCCAACAGATCTTCACCAACCTCATGCTCAACGCAGCAGACGCCATGGAAGGAAGAGGGAGACTCACCATCACCAGCCTCTACAACCAACAGTCCAAAGACATTTTCCTAAAGTTCGCCGATACAGGTCCGGGAATCCCGCACGAGGATTTTGACAAAATATTTGAACCTTTCTTTACCACCAAATTGCCGGGCGAGGGTACCGGTCTGGGATTATCTGTGGTCTACGGTGTAATTCAACGGCACGGGGGAACCATAGAGGTGGAGAGCCCTCAGGAGGGCGGGGCCGTTTTTCTGATCAAACTCCCATTGGAAGCCCCGGAAAAGGTTCCTGATACTATCGGCAGTTAAGGCCGCGGACAGATTTTACACCAATAGTGTGAACCTAGCTCCCCTAGGCTCCCCAAGCAGATTAATGGAATAATGAGGGAAAGGTGAACCCCAGTTGCACCTAAGGATCCATCTTGTCTCCGAGGAAAAGACGCTTTTATGGCTAATGATTACACTATCTTAGTGGCAGACGATGAAAAAGTGGTCAGAGAGGGCTGCACCCGTATTCTCACTCCAGAGGGATACATGGTGGTGACCGCAGCCAATGGTCGGGAAGCTCTGGACAAATTGGCTGCTCAGCCGGTCAACGTCATCCTCTGTGATCTGAAGATGCCGGTGATGGGAGCCTTGGAGGTTTTAGAGGAAAGTGGTTCCCGCTATCCCCACATACCGGTAATTATCATCACCGGTCACGGTACGGTGGAGAGTGCAGTTGAGTGTATGAAAAAGGGTGCCTACGATTTTGTCACCAAACCCTTCAGAGCAGACCATCTTGTGCTAATCGTTCGAAGAGCTTTGGAGAAACAAGATTTGGAAAGAAGGGCGCAACAACTCCAAGAAGAAAGGGCGAGGAACCTCTATGATCTGGCCACAGAACAAAGCCGTCTTCGCGCCATCGTCAATTGCATGGCTGATGGAGTACTGGTAACCAATCGGGACCTTGAGGTTGTCCTCTGCAATCCGGCCTTGATGAGACTCATGGAACTCTCGCCCCCTCCGGCTCAACCCGCTCCGCTGGAAGGCTTTTTGAATGATGATACTCTTGTGGAGGCTCTCTGCAACCCCTTGGCTAGGGCCAGCACTGAAACAGCCTTCATCTCCCAGGAACTCCAACGGGGGCAAACTCATCTCCGAGCTCTATCAGCTCTTGTCTATGGCCCAGACCGGGAGGTACTTGGAACTGTAACCGTGCTGCACGATATCACCTCTCTTAAAGAGATCGACGTAATGAAGTCGAATTTCGTTCATCAGGTCTCTCATGAGCTTCGTGCCCCTTTATCTGCAATCAAACAGCAGCATACAGTAATTCTCGAAGGCCTGGCTGGAGAATTGACCGAGAAGCAACAAGAGCTTCTCAGCCGCTCCCAAGCCAGGATGCAGGGACTACTGGACATGATCAATGATCTCCTTGACGTGTCCAAGATCGAGAGCGGCCACGCAATCCAAGAGCAGGTGCCGCTCAGGCTGGATGAGATACTGAAAGAGACTGCAGTTCTCATGAATGAAAAGGCGGCTGAACAAGGGATTACCCTCCAGCTTGAGCTCGAGCCTGAACTGCCAATGATCCAGGCCGACCCTAGAAGCATGGAGGAGGTCTTAACCAACCTTCTCAGTAACGCCATCAACTATTCTCCAGATGGGGGAACAGTGACGGTCTCGGCCCTTTCTCATGGAGAATATCTAGAGGTCCGGGTAAGTGACACGGGCATCGGCATTGCGCAAGAAGAAATCCCTAGAATTTTTGACAAATTCTATCGGGTGAAACATCCAGATACGAGAAAAGTCGTTGGCTCGGGGCTGGGTCTTTCTATAGTGAAAGGAATTCTCGAGGCGCACCGAGGTTCCGTGGAAGTGGAAAGCGAACCAGGGGTGGGTACAACCTTTCGGGTGTTGCTTCCTACCATTTCACCATCCAGCCCGGAGACTTAATTTGCTCTACTGATGTGAGCACATTGGGATAGTAGTGGAGACTTAGGCCGGATATTTCATGAATTGCTGTCGCGAGACCGCGAAGATGGTCGGGCCACCTGGCAACCGCAGGGTCTTGGTTCCGAGGCGTACCTGAATGGTACGTCGCAGGGGCCGACACCTGAGGACGCCAGGGAGGACGGCCATATCCGTGGTCGAAGCAAGTGATTCATGAAATATCCGGGCTAGAAAGCTGATTGCCATGAATAACTCATACCCCCAGGTATTGGTTGTAGATGATGAGGCGGTGGTGCGAAAGGGCATTGCCCGTGTGCTGGAAGGACAAGGACTGTCTGTAAGAATGGCCGCCGACGGCAGTGAAGCCCTGGAGATAATGGAAGCAGAACCCATTGGCATCGTGCTTATCGACATTAAAATGCCTGGTATGGACGGAATTGAGGTTCTCAAACATATTCGCACCAACTACCCTGAAACGGTGGTGCTTATGATTACCGGCTACCCTACAATCGAGACGGCGGTGCAGTCCGTCAAGCTGGGAGCCATGGATTACCTGACCAAGCCTTTCCGGGTCGATGAGCTTGAAGCACTGGTTCTGAAAGCGCAGGAAATGTTGAGCCAGGGGAAACGAGCTGGGTTGCCTGTAATGCAAGCTGAACAGGAACAGCTCATGCCTTCGATTGTGGGCAACAGCCCTGCAATGCGCAAGGTTTTTGCCAAGATCAGGCGGGCTGCTCCAAGTGACAGTACAATGCTCCTTACCGGTGAAAGTGGCACCGGTAAAGAATTGGTAGCCAGAGCCATTCATGCCCTGAGCCCGCGAAAGGAAAATGAGTTTGTCCCAGTGGATTGCTCAGCTCTGGTGGAATCTCTGCTGGAAAGTGAACTTTTTGGCCATGTCAAGGGATCTTTTACCGGCGCCTTTCAGACCAAACATGGTCTGTTCGAACTGGCCAACCACGGCACCTTTTTCTTTGACGAAATTTCCAATCTGAGCCTTAACATCCAGGCCAAACTTCTTAGGGTGATCCAGGAACGGGAATTTATGAAAGTGGGTAGCCAGAAGCGAATAAAGCTGGACATTCGTATCATCGCCTCAACTAATCGTGACCTGCAGGAGGCAATAAAGGAAGGCACTTTTCGCGAAGATCTTTACTATCGACTCAGTGTTGTCCCCATCCGTCTACCTCCTCTACGTGAGCGGGCCGCAGATATCCCCATGCTTGTTGAACATTTCATCGACAAGCACAATAAAATAAGTGGCCGTCAAGTTGAGGGCATTTCTCAAAGGGGTTTGGAGACGCTGGCTTCTTATTCCTGGCCGGGAAATGTTAGGCAGCTGGAGCACACTATCGAGCGCATCCTGATTTTGGAAGATTGCGAGGTTATTGAACCTGAACATCTTCCTGCTCTCATTACCCAGCGACAGGGCGAATTCCAGGTATTTTCCGAAGAGGGGTCCACCCTAGAGGAGCTTGAAAAGCGATATATTCAATTTATTCTCCGCCGCACTAAAGGGAAACGCCAGGAAGCAGCCCGACTTTTGGGTATTAACCGGAAAACCCTGGGTGCCAAGATCAAGAAATACGGTCTTCGGGTAAATTGGTAACAGTTGTGGCATTTTTACCCAAAAATTATATTTGTATTTGATATTAATATCTTAGCATGTACTACCACCGTTTTATGGGGTATATCCTCCGTTCCCACCACTCGCGCCCTGTTGGGCCTCGCCGGCATATCAAGCTGAAATAATTGTCATTTCATGGCTAAACCAGGGTGGGCATAAGGTTTGCTATTTGACCGAATGTGCTTTTGCGCTTCAGCTCATTCCCTTACCCAACTCTTAACCCGGATGTTTCATGAATTGGTGTCGCGAGACCATGAAGATAGGCTTGCCACCGGGTAACCGCAGGGTGTTGGTTCCGAGGCGTACCTGAATGGTACGTCGCAGGGGGCGACACCCGAGGACGCTCGGAAGGAAGTCCATATTCATGGTCGCAGCAAGCAATTGATGAAACATCCGGGTTAAAACATCTGCTGACACATGGAAGAGTGCCAAACCCTACTAATAGCCGAGCCAGGCAAAGATCTGGCAACCACCCTTGTTCCGTGGCTGTCCGAGAAGGGTTACACCGTCAAGACAGTTGACTCTATTAAGGATGTACTAATGACCGTTCAGGGTGAAAAAATCCATGCCTTGGTAATGGATGTCTGCTTGCCCGATAATATGGGAACCGAAGTCATCTCTATTATAAAAAGTTTACGTCGAGACCTCCCAATCATCGTGACCACAGACGAGAACAATCCTCAACTGGAAAGCAGTATTCGACAGAAGGGTATCTTTTACTACCATGTGAAGTCTTTCGGCATGGACGAACTCATGCTCGCCATAAATAACGCTATGGCGCGCTCGTCACGCTAGCACCAGCTTACAGGGGGAAATTCCATGCAGTTAAGGAAAAAAATGAACTCGGGAGAATTCCTGGTCTTTGCGGAGATGGAGCCACCTAAGGGGGTGGATGTTTCCGCCTTGGTGGCCAGTGCCATCAAAGTGCGAGGGAAAGTGAACGCTTTTGTGGTTCCGGAAATGAGCAACGCAGTGATGAAGATGAGTTCCCTGGGCTTTTCTATCTTGCTCCAAGGTAAAGGTTTGGAGACAGTCATGCAGGTTTGCTGTCGGGACCGCAACCGTTTGGCCCTGCAGGCTGATTTACTTGCTGCTCAGGCCCTGGGCGTAGCCAACGTCATGGCGGTCACCGGGGAAGATCCCAGCTATGGTGATCACCACAAGGCCAGAGCTGTCTATGACATTGATCTTATTGAGCTTTTGCAAGCCATTCAAACCCTGCATTCGGGTAAAGATATGGCGGGCGTCGAACTGAGAGGTTCTCCCGACTTTCTAGTGGGTTCAACCATCAATGTTGGAGCCAGTGGTGGTGCCCTCGATCTCGAGTTGGAGGAATTGAACAAAAAGATGGCGGCTGGAGCTGAATTTTTTGTGACCTCACCAGTATTTGACCTAGAATTGTTTGCTCGTTTCATGAAAAAGATGGTGGAGCGCAAAACTAAAATCATTCCCCAGGTGTTGCTGTTGAAGTCAGTGGGTATGGCCCGTTACATTGATCGACATCTAGATCAAGTACACATCCCCGCCGATCTGATCAACCGCATTCAAAAGGCACCGGATAGGGTGCGCGAGTGCATTCTCATAGCCGCTGAACTCGTGGCAGCTATTAAAGATGCGGGTTATCCGGGGGTTTACCTCTCCACCCTAGGCTGGGAAGAAAAGCTTCCGGACATACTTGCTGGAGCCAAATTGTAAACATTTCAACATCATAAGTGGGAAAGACAATTATGCAAAGTAAAAAGGATGCAAGCCTAGCTCAGCTTGGCGGTAAATCCAGTACTGTGGGTTCGGTGATGGTCGTGGGCGGCGGTGTTGCCGGTATTCAGGCCGCACTAGACCTAGCGGACTTTGGATTCTACGTCCACCTAGTGGAAAAGTCTTCCGCCATCGGTGGAGTAATGTCTCAACTGGATAAAACCTTCCCAACCAATGACTGTTCCA
>JAJDNT010000179.1 GCA_022340515.1 Deltaproteobacteria bacterium | reverse complement strand
TCCGCCATGCCCTTCTTGGCTAAATGCTTGGTTATCGCCGCCGTCAATGTCGTCTTACCATGATCTATGTGACCTATTGTCCCTACGTTTATATGCGGCTTCGTCCTCTCAAACTTCTTCTTCGCCATGGCGGTCCCTCCTGATAAAAGTTTATTCTGGCTAGTCAGCTGCCTCTGTTCTTTTAGAGAAATCTCAAAAATAATACTGGAGCCCACGACCGGGCTTGAACCGGTGAACCTCTTCCTTACCAAGGAAGTGCTCTACCAACTGAGCTACGTGGGCTCGTTCAGGGGCGTTCGGGGCGACCGGACCAGGGGTGCATGGAAGCAACCAGCCTCGCATGGAGAGGCACAATGCTGAAAGCTTCCGTCGAACAATGAGAAAAGGAAGAATGTAGTGCTTAACGATAATGGTCCTGGAGCCACCTTGGGCGCCACTATCTCCTACTATAATATTACGATCACTGGTGGTGGAGAGGGGAGGATTCGAACCTCCGAAGGCTGCGCCGGCAGATTTACAGTCTGCTCCCTTTGACCGCTCGGGAACCTCTCCGCAGCAATTGAGAGCCTCAACTAAAAACCCCATTAATATATTAATAATACCTTGAAATAACAAACATTCATGGAGCTGGCGATGGGAATCGAACCCGCAACCTGCTGATTACAAATCAGCTGCTCTACCATTGAGCTACGCCAGCGAATCAGAGTACCATAAACTTATTTATACTTTTTATCAAGAAAAAAATTAATGGTTTTTCAAATTTTTTAAACTAATTTTCACCCTATCGATAGATCGCCCAGCCTCTATTCTCTGATGAACAGAACGCGATACATTAGCAGAATCACACCCACTGTGATAGCTGAATCGGCAAGATTAAAGGCGGGCCAATGGTAGCTACGGAAATAAACATCTATAAAATCAATAACCTCTCCCAGCCTGACCCTGTCAATCACATTGCCCAAAGCTCCGCCAAATATTAGTGACAAAGCCACATGTTCAACCTTCTGATTGGGGGGTAAGCGGAAAAGCATCCACAATACCACCCCCATGGCCAAAAGCGACACCCCTAGGAAAAAAAAGGTGCGCAGCATAGATGGTTGACCCGCCATGAGCCCGAAGGCGGCCCCTGTGTTATGTACCAGGGTTAGATTCAGTAGACCATGGATGATCGGCCTAACCTCATGCATTTTCAGAGAACCGCTCACCGCTGATTTGCTCAGTTGATCAAAAAAGAGCACTCCAGCCGTCAGGGGCAGGAAGATTTTATACTGAGGTTTCAATAGAATCCCCTTGTTGGCATGGGGCATAGGGCATAAGGCATAGAGAGATAATTGCGAAATTCAAACTTCGGAATTGGAAATTAGAAAATTAGGAAATTGGAGAATTCATTGAAAGCGTTGAAGTCCTTGAAATCGTTCAAATCGAAGAATCCATTGGACAGGACTTGAGAGAAACTCAATTTCGACTTTTTCTCCTGGCTCCTCACTCTATGCTCTATGCTCCATGCTCCGTGCCCTATGCGCTATGCGTCTTTAACTCTCTGACGCAACGGCTGCAGATCTCAGGCTGCTCAGCGTCAGACCCCACGGTTTCATCATGGACCCAACAGCGAGCGCATTTCTTTGCCGAGGCAGGCCTGACCTGAATCATCAGTCCCGGTATATCTACAGCCGCAATAGCCGACTCAAGGCTTTCACCATCTGTCAATTTCACCTGGGAAACGATGAAGACCTGACTCAGCAGATCTTCACGGCCCTGGAGATTTTCCATGAGCGCTCCACTTACCCCGAGGGTAACTTCAGCATCCAAGGAGTGTCCCACCTTTTTATTCTTCCTCGCCAGTTCCAGGGCGCGGTTAACCTCTGCCCGAAGATCCAAAACAAGCCCCCACTGCTTTTCTATGGTGTCATCTTCATAGGTAGATACCGGCTTTGGCAGTAGTTCCAAATGGACACTCTCGCTTTTGCCTGGAAAAGCGGGTACATTCTCCCAGACTTCCTCGGCAGTGAAGGCCAAAATGGGGGCCATTATCCGCACCAGGGTTGTGGTTATTTCGAAGATGGCAGTCTGGGCCGAACGCCGCTTTGCCGAGGTGGGTGCGGAGACATAAAGCCGGTCCTTCAGCACATCGAGGTAAAAAGAGCTGAGATCCACCACACAGAAATTATGTATGGCATGGTAAATCTTATGAAATTCGAAACGTTCATAGGCCTTGCTTACTTTTCGCACTAATTGCTGCAATCGGTGTAGGGCCCACCGATCCAGGGACTCCATAGACGACAGATCAATCCTGTCCTGCTCAGGGTCGAAGTCACTCAAATTTCCCAGCAAAAAACGGCAGGTGTTTCTAATTCGCCGATAGGCCTCAGACAAACGCTGGAGTATCTCTTCTGAGATGCGAATATCGTCTCGATAATCCTCACCCGCCACCCACAGCCTTAGAATCTCTGCCCCATACTTCTCGATGACTTCGTTCGGCGCTATGACATTACCCAGAGACTTTGACATCTTTCGCCCTGCACCATCAACCACAAATCCATGGGTAAGGACACTGTGATACGGCGCATGGCCCCGGGTGCCCACCGCTGTCAACAATGAACTGTGAAACCAGCCTCGGTGCTGATCGCTCCCTTCCAGATAAAGGTCGGCTGGTGAATGGAGATCCTCCCGAGGTTCGAGAACCGCGGCATAACTAACACCTGAGTCAAACCATACGTCCAGGATGTCCATTTCTTTGTTGAAGTTGGAGCTGCCACACTTGCTGCAGGTTGTCTTGGGTGGTAGCAATTGTTCAGCTTCCTCTGAGAACCATATGTCCGCCCCCTCGGAAGCAAACCGCGAAACCACGTACTCCAACACCTCGGGACTGGCCAAAATCTCCTCACAACCCTGACAATAGAATACTGTTATGGGCACACCCCAGGCTCTTTGCCGGGAAATGCACCAGTCAGGCCGGTTGGCAATCATGCCATATATGCGCTCTTTACCCCAACTAGGCAGCCAAACAACTTCATTCTCAATTGAATCCAGCGCCTTATCCCTGAGGTGATTAGACTCCATACTTATGAACCACTGCTCAGTGGCCCGGAAGATGACCGGCTGCTTGCATCGCCAGCAGTGAGGGTAGGAGTGGGTTATGGTCTCCTCTCGAATGAGGTTCCCGTGCTCGGCAATTTTTTCATTCACCCCTTTATTGGCCTCAAACACGAACTGGCCGGCGAAATCAACCACATCCTCGGTGAAGCATCCGTCATCGTCCACTGGAGAATAGATTTCAAGTTCATACTTCAGGGCAGTCTCAAAATCCTCACGACCATGCCCCGGGGCAGTGTGCACACAGCCGGTCCCCACATCCAGGGTTACATAGGGTGCTTGCACAATTATCGACTCCCGATCAATAAAGGGATGACGACATTTCATCCCCTCCAGATCAAGGGCGGCTAGCCGAGCCAGAATCTCATAATCAGAGATTTCCGCCTTGGCCATCACTGCCTCCACCAACCCATCTGCAATAATCCAAGCTTGGTCTCCGAATCCTACCACCGCATATTCATAATCCGGGTGAAGCGCTATGGCCAGGTTTGCAGGGATAGTCCACGGGGTGGTGGTCCAGATTAGGACAAACACCCTCTTGTTGTTGAGGGAGGGAACCTTGGGGCTGAGGTCATCTATAAGAGGAAACTTGACATAAATGGAGGGTGACTTATGGTCTTCATATTCTACTTCCGCCTCAGCCAGGGCGGTGCGACATGAGCTGCACCAGTATATTGGTTTCTTGCTCTTGTAAACGCTTCCCTGGGTTATGAACTTCCCCAGTTCCCTGGCTATGGTGGCCTCGTAATCATAAGACATAGTCAGGTAAGGGTGCTCCCAGTCCCCGGTTACGCCCAAGCGTTTGAACTCCTGCCGTTGAATGTCTATAAATTTCTCGGCATAGGCACGACAGCGTTGTCTTAGCTCCAGTTGACTCATTTCCTTTCTTTGCTCACCCAACTCCTTTTCCACCTGATGCTCAATGGGCAATCCGTGACAATCCCAGCCAGGAACATAGACGCTATCATATCCCATCACCTGCCTGGATCGAACTATCATGTCCTTGAGAATCTTGTTAAGAGCGGTTCCCAGATGGATATGACCGTTTGCATAGGGTGGACCATCATGGAGAACGTATCGCGGCCGCTTCTCGCTAGTACTTCTGAGCTTGGCATACAAATCCATCCTTTCCCACTTCTCCAAAATCTCCGGCTCCCTTTTTGCCAAGTTGGCCTTCATGGGAAAGTCTGTCCTGGGTAGATTGAGCGTTTTCTTATAATCCATTAGCCTCTCCAGTTGTGGAATAGCAGAAATTAACATACAACCCTTGATTGTCAAGGAAAATGTCCCTTATGAGTTTCCCCATTTTCTCCTTTTGGATTTGCCATCTGCTGTGGAGAATGTCTGCGAGGCAGGGTAAGCCAGAATCGGAGCAACCGGTGCGAAGCCGCCGCTGCTCGGAAGGACCAACATCTGCATCGGCAAGGGGATAGACCAACCAGCTCAAAGGCAGTTCATAATTGCCAGCGACTATGCTGGCTTACCCAGTGGCTTACCCTGGCCTTCCTTCTGACTGGTTACTCCTCGGAGCTGTCAGCATTCAGCGATCAGCCGTCAGTTTAACATTTTGTATTTGTACGTATTGTGTTATGGCTGAGTGCTGACAGCTGATCGCGCTCATCTGAACACGGCGGTTTTCGCCTGAACACTAATTAATAAAAAAATTTTATTAAAAAAATCTAAAATTTGGCAATATTTCTCCAACTGCCTTGTTACAATATATAAGGATTTTTCTTTTGTAGAGGCCAAATGATCCTTGACAATGGATTTAAATTGTAGCATAAGCTACGTCCTTAAATAGAAGCTTGCCAGGAAGCAAGCAGAGATTTCTCTGCATTGCCCATTGCCGACAATTTTGCTACTATGGCCCGAATCAAAGGCATAGCAGCTGAGAAAATGGATTTGATAACATGAGCCATTCTACAAGCGCAAAACCCTTACCTACCCACGAGAAGTTCGCCGAACGCATCTTCGAGGTCGAGCTTGAGCGTGCCGTCGGCAGAGCCAATGAAGCCTTGCTTGCCTTGCAGCATTCCGACGGCCATTACCGTTTTGATCTTGAAGCCGACTGTACCATCCCTGCCGAATACATCCTCATGATGCACTACATGGACGAGATCGATGATGAACTCGCCGCCAAGATCGCTGTTTATCTTCGTGAGCATCAGTGTGAAGACGGAGGCTGGAATCTTTATTGTGGCGGTGAGTTCGACCTCAGTTGCAGCATAAAGGTATATTATGCCCTCAAGCTGGCAGGTGATAGTCCTGACGCTCCCCATATGGTGAAAGCGCGCCAGACCATTCTAGCTCATGGCGGCGCAGCCCGCGCCAATGTGTTTACCCGCATCACTCTAGCTCTCTTCGGCCAAATACCCTGGCGTGGAGTCCCCTTTATACCTGTAGAGATTGTCCTCTTGCCCCGCTGGTTTCCTTTTCATCTGAGTAAAGTTTCCTACTGGTCCCGGACCGTCATGGTTCCCCTTTTCATCCTCTGCACTCTTAAACCGCGGGCAAAAAACCCCAGAAAAATCCATATTCGGGAACTTTTTGTCACACCTCCAGAGCGAGAAAAAGAATACTTCCCCATACGCTCGCCCCTCAACCGAGTTTTTCTTAATCTTGACAAGATAGGGCGACTACTCGAGCATTTAGTCCCCGCCAGGGTGCGGAGCCTTGCCATCAAGAAAGCAGAGAAGTGGTTTATAGAACGACTCAATGGCACAGATGGTCTCGGGGGCATCTTTCCAGCCATGGTCAATGCCTTAGAAGCCCTGGAGTTGCTCGGCTATCCAGCAGATCATCCTTACAGGCTGATGGCGAAGAAGGCTTTGGAAAAGCTCCTGGTGCTTGGTGAGGATTCCGCCTATTGTCAGCCTTGTTTGTCCCCTGTGTGGGACACCTGCCTCGCCAGCTCAGCCCTTATTGAAGCGAGTGGCGGCGAAACTACCGACGAAATTCTCCGCGCTCTGGATTGGCTTAAGGAGAGGCAATTGTCTGACGAGCCAGGTGATTGGCGAGATAAACGCCCTAACCTTAGGGGAGGTGGCTGGGCCTTCGAGTATGCAAATCCCCATTACCCAGACCTTGACGATACTGCGATCATAGGGTGGGCCATGCACCTGACCGGCCTGGAGCGTTACCGTGCATCAATTCTCAGGGCCGCCAATTGGGTGGAAGGCATGCGTTCAAAAAATGGCGGCTTCGCCAGCTTTGATGCAGACAACACCCACTACTATCTCAACGAAATTCCCTTTGCCGATCACGGTGCCTTACTTGACCCGCCCACTAGCGATCTCACTGCTCGCTGCATCACCCTTTTGGCCATGGTGGACAGAGTCGGCTACCGGAAAGTGATTGCCGGCGGCATAGATTTTCTTCGGCGAGAGCAGGAGGCCGACGGCTCCTGGTTCGGACGCTGGGGAACCAATTACATCTACGGCACCTGGTCTGTGCTTGTCGCCCTGGAAGTTGCCGGTGAAGACCCCGAGCAACCTTATATTCAGCGGGCGGTGGAATGGCTAAAATCCATCCAACGTCCTGACGGCGGCTGGGGTGAGGCTTGTGGCTCATACTGCAATCCCAATCTGGCTGGCCGTGGTTGCGAAAGTACTTCTTTTCAGACCGCTTGGGCCATGCTCGGGTTAATGGCTGCTGGTGAGGCCTTTAGTCCTGAGGTGCGCCGCGGTGTTGAATTTCTGCTTCACTCCCAAAGAGAAGATGGGGCGTGGCGAGACGAAGTTCACACCGCACCTGGCTTCCCGCGCGTTTTCTACCTCAAGTACCACGGCTACGACAAGTATTTCCCTCTATGGGCCCTGGCCCGATACCGCAACCTATTGCGCAAGAAATCAACTTGAGAATACTGGGAATCGTAGCTGCCCTCAAACCCGAGGCCCGGAGCCTGGGCAGTTTGCCCTTCACAGCCCACGGTCTGGTCCAGCTGTCTCGCTCCACCCTGCTCTACATTGCTGGTATGGGCGCCAAACAGGCTCGAGCTGCAGCTGAGGTGCTCATAGCTGAAAAAGCGTCTGCCTTGCTCAGCTGGGGCAGTGCCGGGGCTCTTCACTCAAAACTCCTACCTGGCCACCTGATTCTCCCCAAAGTTGTCATTGGTCCTCAGAAGGGTATTTTCTTTACTGATGATGGTTGGCATAACCGCATCCTCACCCGCCTGGCCAGCCAGCTTGAAATTTTTACAGAACCCTTGGCTCAGAGCCTCACCGTCCTAAGAAGTCGACAGGAAAAACTCGACTTTGTCAAGGAAATCGAAGCCCTGGCAGTGGATATGGAAAGCGGCTCGGTGGCTAAGGCGGCGGTCAAGGCAAACCTGCCCTTCATGGCCATCCGAGCCATTGCGGACCCTCTGGAGCAGGACATACCGGAGTCGGTTCTCAGGGCAGTCAATGAAAGTGGCCGGTTCCGTTCATTTCACCTCTTAGGGAGCTTGGCAAGAAGGCCGGCAGACTTTCTAATGCTTAACCGACTCAGGCGCAACTTCATTGCCGCCAGAAAAACCTTAAGCATAGTGGCGCAGCTGGTGGGAGAGGATTTTCTCGCCTTTTAAATCCCAAATTCGGAATCCGCAATCCGCAATCCAAAATTCGAAATCAAAAATCAAAGGCTCTTGACCAGAGGGTTGTGGCTGTGTCAAACTTCCCAACTTAAATCTATAGGACCAGATGGGAAACTAGCAGCAAGAAGATGACCAATAACTTTATAGAAAACATAGGTCGAGTTTTAGCCGCTTGGGTGCATCTAACCCATCGTTATGCCTTAAGCCTGGTGTTGCTGGTCTCCGTGGCCACAGGCGGCCTACTCTATTACACAGCCAACCATCTGGGAATCAATACCGACACTGCTGAGATGTTGTCTGAGACCCTGCCATTCCGGCGCAACTACAAAGCTTTCAAAACCGCATTTCCGCAATACGATGACGCCTTGCTCATCGTTATCGACGCCGAGACACCAGAACTCGCCCAGGACGCGAGCGCCGCCCTTGCGGCCCAACTAGAGAGCAGGAGTGACCTCTTCCACCTAGTCTATCTTCCCGGCGGCGACACTTTCTTCCAAAAAAACGGGCTCATGTATTTAAGCCTCGCTGAGTTGCAAGACCTGGCGGATAACTTGGCTCAGATCCAGCCATTTCTCGGAAGGTTGACCAAGGATCAAACATTGCGCGGTCTTTTTTCCATGCTCACTGCTGGCTTGGATGCGGCTATGGAGGGGGAGGACCTCGATTTAACGCCAGTTTTTGATCGCACTCAGCTAGCTATTGAAGCCAGCATAGAGCAACGTCAATACAACCTATCTTGGCAGGAGCTGATGCTTGGCACCGATCTAACTCCGGATGATCGGCGGCGTTTCATTTTGACAAAACCGCAACTTGATTACAGCAAGCCTTTTCCTGCTGAAGCTGCCATGAAGCAGGCCCGTCGCCTTGCAGAAAACCTTCATCTCACTGCAGACAATGGCGTTAAAGTCCGTCTTACCGGAGACGCAGCCCTGGAATACGAGGAGTTGCTCAGTGTGACCCGCGGCGCCGGCATTGCTGGCATCCTGGCACTCATTATGGTTGGAATAGTTCTGTTCTTGGGTCTGGGTTCTCCAAGACTGGTGCTAAGCACCTTGATTACTCTGATCATGGGCCTCATCTGGACCGCTGCCTTTGCTGCCGCTGCTGTGGGCCATTTAAACCTCATCTCTGTTGCCTTTGCTGTACTCTACATCGGGCTCAGTGTTGATTACGCCATCCACTTTTGCTTACGTTACAAAGAATTGATCCAGCAGGGCTTTGCTCACGCCACTTCTCTTGAACAAACTGCCCGTGACATTGGCAGTTCACTGGTCCTGTGCAGCCTCACTACGGCCATCGGCTTCTATGCCTTCATTCCCACCGTTTTCGAGGGAGTTGCCGAGCTAGGCCTGATTTCCGGCACAGGCATGTTCATTAGCCTCATCGCCAACCTAACAGTGCTTCCAGCCCTACTAAGTCTAATACCACTTGCCCCTGACACTTTATCAGTTAAGCCTAGAAGAAAGGGGGTTGCCGCTAAGCTCCTTTCCATGCCCAACCGGAATGGTCGCTTCATTCGCATGGCGGCCCTGGTAACTGGTCTCGGGGCCAGCTTATTGCTCCCACAAGTAACCTTCGACAACAACCCGATGAATCTTCGCAACCCCGATAGCGAATCAGTGGTTACTTTTAAGGAACTGCTGGCCCAAAGCAAAAATTCTCCCTGGACCCTCAATGTGCTGGCCGTCAGCAGTGCTGCTGCTACAAGTTTTGCCCATAGGCTCAGTGAATTGGAACCTGTTGATATGAGCCTTACCCTGGAAAAGTTTGTGCCCACTGATCAAGAGGAAAAGCTTGCCATAATTGAGGAAATCGAGTTAATTGTTGGCCCAGAGATTGCTGAGAATAATAATCAGCCATCACTAAACGCAGAAGAACAGATTGGTTCTTTGAGGGATTTTTCCGCAACCCTGGGACACTACATAACCACCATGCCTGCTGCTCCCTCCTCCCAAGCAGCCAGCAGGTTGCACGATACGCTCAGCCGTTTCCTTTCAGAACTCAGCTCCCAAGATCCCGCAATGCGAGCTCAAACATTGGGGAACCTCCAAACCAGCTTGCTTGGTTCTCTACCTGCCCGTTTGGGCGCTCTCGCTACTTCCCTGGAGGCAGAAGAGGTCACCAGAAAAGACTTGCCTAAAGATTTAATAGAGCATTGGGTATCCAAAGATGACCTCTATCGTGTAACCGTTTTTCCCCGGGAAAATCTTAACGACGATGCAGCCATGCGACGTTTCGTTGCTGCAGTCCGCTCGGTGGCTCCTGATGCCATAGGGTTTCCGGTAATCTATCTTGAAGCAGGCGATGCGGTAGTTAAAGCTTTTAAGCAGGCATTCCTAATGGCCCTTGTTGCAGTTACTGTCCTGTTGCTTATTTTGCTTCGGCCCAAATCTGACACACTCCTGGTGCTATTACCGCTGCTCTTAGCAGGAATACTTACCGGTGCAGCCTCGGTGGTGCTAAAGATACCCTTTAATTTTGCCAATGTGATTGCCCTACCCCTGCTCCTCGGCATTGGGGTTGACAGCGGAATCCACATGGTTCACCGGATGCGCGCTGCACCTCCCGCCGATGGCCAGGTGCTTGAGACTAGCACGGCGCGAGCTGTGCTCTACAGTTCGTTGACCACCATCTGCAGCTTTGGTAACCTTGCCATGTCTCCCCACCGGGGCATGGCAAGCATGGGTATATTGCTTACAATGGGGATCGCTTTTACCCTGCTTTGCACTCTAGTGGTTTTACCTGCACTGATGGTTAATGGCAAACAGTCCCAGGTGGACGGCTAGCAGTAGGGCAGAGGACAGATGGTGCAAAGTACTGAATACCCGCCCGCCTCGCCTGAGTCCGCCTCAGGCGGACGATGGCGGGCAGGCCGAACAGCAGAACAAGGAACAGCAGAATGATGAAGTGAACACTTCGATATTCGAAATTCCTTGTTCGACATTCTGCGGTTCAGAGAGGGTGGTTCTAATGCCTGACTATCGAACCACCTATTTTTGATTTGAATGGAATAACAGCATGAAGACTTTCGTCACTGGAGCATCGGGATTTGTGGGATCGGCAGTGTTGCGGCTGCTCATTAAGGAAGGACACACAGTAGTAGCACTAGTACGACCCAGTAGCGACAGAAGCAACCTCGCCGGCTTACCGGTTGAGACCGTGACCGGTGATTTAACTGATTCTAAATCTTTTGCAAACGCCCTAGTCGGATGTAACTACCTTTTTCACGTCGCAGCCGACTATCGCCTTTGGGTGCCCAGACCGAATAAGATGTATGAGACCAACGTTACTGGCACCCGCAACCTAATGTTGGCTGCAGCCCAAGCAGGGGTGGAACGTATTGTCTACACCAGTAGCGTGGCCACCTTGGGACTCAACTCCGATGGCGCTCTAGCCGATGAAAGCACTCCGGTGACCCTTGATGACATGGTGGGCCATTACAAACGCTCCAAGTATCTGGCCGAAGCCGAGGTGAAAAGATTAGTGGAGGAACAAAACCTCCCAGTGGTAATTGTCAATCCCTCCACGCCAGTGGGACCGCGCGATATAAGGCCGACGCCCTCCGGACGGGTAATTGTCGACGCTGCCTCCGGAAGGATACCAGCTTATGTTGATACCGGCCTCAATCTGGTCAATGTGGATGATGTGGCAGTGGGGCACCTTTTGGCCCTACACCACGGGATTATTGGCAGGCGTTATATTTTAGGAGCTCAGAACATGACCCTTAAAGAATTCCTAACGGAGGTGGCAATTATGGCTGGCCAAGCGCCACCAAAAGTACGTCTGCCCCAGGGTCTGATCTTACCCGTTGCTTACTTTGCCGAAGGTTGGGCACGACTCATTGGCAGCGTTGAGCCACTCATTACAGTTGACGGAGTTAAGCTTTCAAAGAAAAAGATGTTTTTTTCATCCGAGCGAGCAGAGCGCGAACTTGGATTCCGTCCCGGACCGGTGAAAGATGCTCTCCGTGATGCGATTAACTGGTTCAGACAAAACAACTATCTCCGCTAAACAATCGATTTGATTTAGGTTTCAGGTATTAAGCTGGAGGTGGATCAGGTTTCAGGTTTCAAGAAAATAAACACAAAGGCTTAAACCTGAACACTGAAAAATTTATTAGACTTAAATAGCCCAGCTGCCTACAGGGACATGTAATTACTTTCTTGGTGTGAAATATGGAAGTTATTCTTGCTCAACCACGGGGATTTTGTGCTGGAGTAATTCGCGCCATCGAGACAGTGGAACAGGCTCTCCATGTGCACGGCTCACCGGTGTATGTGCTGCATGAGATTGTTCACAATCGCCATGTTGTAGGTGCTCTGCGAGATCGCGGTGCTTTTTTTGTCGAAGACTTGGATGAGGTTCCTTTGGGCTCTGTGACAATATTTAGCGCCCACGGTGTTTCCAATTTTGTCGTGGATCAAGCTAAACGAAGAAATCTTCGCGCTATCGACGCCACCTGCCCCTTGGTTACCAAGGTACATCTCCAGGCCCGACGCTACAGCCGACAAGGGATGGAGATCATAATCGTCGGCCATCCTGGCCACCCGGAAGTGGAAGGCACCAGGGGTCGTATAGATGGACCGGTGCATGTGATATCTACCATTGAGGAAGTTGAAATCTTGGAGGTCGAACAACCTGATCGTCTTGCTTACGTTACTCAAACGACCCTAAGCTTGGATGACACTCGTCACCTCATAGATGGACTCAAGAGTCGTTTTCCCGCCATCCTTGGCCCGGACTTGAAAGACATCTGTTACGCTACCCAGAGTAGACAGAATGCTGTGAGGAGAATTTCTCAAGAGATTGACTTACTCTTAGTGGTGGGAGCTCGATATAGTTCAAACTCAAACCGTCTTCGCGAGGCAGGTGTGCAGAACGGACTGCCTGCCTATCTCATTGAGGATGAAGGAGAGATCGAGCCAGAATGGCTGCAGAAAAAAGCAAAGATAGGGATCACCGCCGGAGCCTCGACTCCCGAGATACTGGTGCAAGGGGTCTTAGCCAGACTAAGCACTTACGGAAAACTTTCCGTGCGGGAAATGGGAGGGACAGAGGAAACCATACGCTTTAGTCTGCCAAAATCAAAATATCTCTGATTGCACACTTTGTATGCGAGGAGTTCGAGATGGCCGTTCCTCTAATCCAACAATACCGTGTGACCTCGTACATTCTCAAGCAGATGCTTCGAGGGAGGAAAAGATATCCTCTCGTCTTGATGCTGGAGCCCTTGTTTCGCTGCAATCTCTCGTGTGCCGGCTGCGGCAAGATAGAGCATCCGCAACAAATACTGGACAGACACCTCACAGTGGATGAGTGCCTTTCGGCGGTGGATGAGTGCGGTGCCCCCGTGGTTTCCATCGCAGGCGGAGAACCATTTCTGCTCAAAGAGTTAGAGCGGATAGTTGCAGGAATAATTCGCCGAAAGAAGTTCGTTTATCTTTGTACCAATGGTTTGCTCCTCAAAAAACATCTTGATGACTTCGCCCCATCACCATATTTAACCTTTTCCGTCCACTTGGACGGAAATCGGGAACGCCACGACGCCATAGTATGTCGCCAGGGCGTCTTTGATCTGGCAGTGGATGCCATTAAGACTGCTCACAAGAAGGGCTTCAGAGTAACAATAAATTCCACCCTTTATGAGGGAGTTACAGCCCGAGAAGCCGCCGAGTTTTTTGACTTTGCCATGGGTCTAGGAATAGAGGGTATTACCGTTGCCCCCGGTTTTAGTTACGAGCGAGCATCCCACCAGGAAGTGTTTTTGCAACGTACCGCCAGCAAAGAGCTTTTCCGTAAGATCTTCAAACTCGCTAAGGACCGCAAGTGGAAATTCAACCACACCAATCTTTACCTCGATTTTCTTGCCGGCAACCGACTTTACCAGTGTACTCCTTGGGGTAATCCAACTCGAAACATTTTTGGCTGGCAAAGGCCCTGTTATTTACTAGAAGATGGCAGCTATGCATCAAGCTTCATGGAACTAATAGAAAAAACCGAATGGGAAAAATACGGTGTGGGGTGTAATCCCAAATGCGGCCAATGCATGGTGCATAGCGGGTTTGAACCAAGTGCAGTGAACGATATGATCAAGCACCCATTGAAAGCACTGTGGCTCTTTATAAGCGGGCCCCGAACAGATGGCCCCATGGCCGATGATTTTCCCACTTTGAGTTCTACTGCCGCACCCGAAAAACACGAGGACAAAGAAGCTGAGCATCCAGCAGGAGGCTAACGATTCACAGAAGGTTTCAGGTGCCAGGTGTCAGGAAAAGAAACACAAAAGCTGAAACCTGAACACTGAAACCTCAGTGGTGGTGTAACACGTTGAACATTGCTCTAAGAAAATTTCTTGACCCTGCATATGGAGCGAGATGGGTCCGTAGTCTGGCGATAGCCCTCTTGCTCCTGACTTTACCTGTGCCGGCGTCAGCATCAGCCAACGATAGTGCAGCCAAGGTAGTTGAGAAACTTCATGCAGAACTCCTCGGGGTTATGAAAGAGGCTGATGCCCTTGGCTATAAAGGTCGTTACCAGCGACTGGCACCGGTTGTTACCTCCAGCTATGATTTGCCCTTTATTTCGAAGATAGTGGTGGGCAGGTACTGGAATAAATTCAGTTCGGAGCAGAAAGAGGAATTCATCAAAACTTTTACAAAACTAAGCATCGCTACATACGCTAATCAATTTAGCGGTTATTCTGGCGAGCGCTTCAAGACAATTTCGGCTGAGGAATCAACAAGGGGCCGACTTCTAATAAAAACCGTCCTTGTCAAATCTAATGGTGAAGAGGTCGAGCTAGACTACATGCTTCACGAGAAAGAGCGTCAATGGCAGATAATAAATGTCATTGCGCAGGGCGTCAGCGATCTCTCCTTGAAAAGGGCACAATACACCTCATATCTCAAGGAAAACGGTTTCGATGGACTGCTGCAAAAGATAAACGAGAAAATTCAAGGTTACGAAGGTTAAGGGTTTTCCACGGCTCTTGCCTTTTACCGTACTCTCGGAATAATTGAATTTTAGGGCATGGAGCATAGGGCATAGAGCATGGGGTCAGAAGATATTAGTCATTACAGGTATTGGAGATGGAACGTTAGAATGTTTGAGTATTGGAATAATGGGCACAATTCCGTAGATGGGTCAAACCTCTTTCTCTAAGTTCCTTTCAGCCCAGCATTCCAATATTCCAGTGGCGATCGGAACTCTTCAGCGGTACTTCCTCCCCTTCCAATGAGCAGTCTCCCCCAGCCAGTGTTTTATTGCCGATGTCCAGGTCATGGCAAGATATAGCGAGCCAATCAATGGCATGGGCAAAGCCCACCAACCCGCAATCCCGTAGAATCTGAGTGTGGGTAGATAAGTCAACATCATGCCGGCCAGGCAGAAGGCGGAGAGCAACATGACATAACCAGGAGATAACAAGAGGCCAATTACCGGTATGCAGAAACTGACGAGCATAATTATTGTGCAGAATAAAAGCGCCAGCTTAGAATAGCCCAATTGGGTAAAGGCGGTCCGCGCCACCATGTTCCATATAATCCCCAGACTGTTGTACGGCCTGAGACTTCTCACCGAATGGCTAAGCCCCATCCAAGTTTTGTAACCTAAGGATTTTACCCTCCGAGCCAGGGCGCAATCATCAATCAGCTCCCCCCGCAAAGAGGCGAATGCCCCTATTGCGTTCAGGACCGCCGTTTCCATCAGGATGCATCCTCCTGCTGCTGCCGCGGTCTTAGAACCAGGGGAATTGGACAAGCGGAAGGGATAAAGCAGTTTGAAAAAATATACGAAGGCCGGCATCAACAGTCTTTCCCAAAAAGTTTTCATTCGCAACATCGCCATGAGCGAGATCAGTTGTACATTCCTCTCTTTCATAGCTCTGCGCAACTCCATGATTATACCCGGTTTGACCTCTATGTCAGCATCAAGCAACAAGGTAAGGGGAGTTTCAATGTGACTCCTACCTTGCTCGAGGGCCCAAAGCTTACCACTCCAGCCTGCAGGTGGAGCCTCTCCCAGGATGATGAGAAGCTCTTTACCTCCTATTTGACGGGCGATTTCGAAAGTTCCATCGGTTGATTGATCGTCAACAAGAATGATATGCAAACCCCTGCCCTGTCCAAGCAAAGCAGGTAAGGTGGTCTTAATCATCTCCTCTTCATTGCGTGCAGGAACGAGCACCGTTATGTCGCTTAAATCCTCCTGGGGAAAATTAGACACCCCATCCAGAGCTTCCCTTGTACTCCAGGGACGATAAGGTAAGACTAGGATGATTAACCATATGACGGCTCCAAGTGTGGCAAAAAGAGTCAGAACTGTTTCCATGGTATAAACGCTCTCTTAGATCTTTTTTTCTCCAGGATGCTTTTCCACAATTCGTCATCCCGGCCAAATCTCGCAATGCGGGACGCGAGCCGAGATGCAGACGAAGTCCCCGCAAAGCTTGTCCCTGACTGCGATCAGGGAGCGGGAAACCAGACATTAAA
>JAJDNT010000169.1 GCA_022340515.1 Deltaproteobacteria bacterium | reverse complement strand
TGTATCGTCCAAGCTCACATAGTCGACAGTTCCGACATGGCACATGATGATAGACGGCTACCCTCTTGCCGAGGAACTCCTTGGCGCCCTGGCCCGTTGCCACCACCTTGCCTGCCATCTCGTGTCCAAGAATTACCGGCGGCTCTATGAGGCCCATGTCTATTTTTTTGATGTCGGTGGGGCACAGTCCGCAAGCCTCAATCTGAACCAGAAGTTCACCCTCGCTGATTTCAGGCACTGGTACGGTTTCCACCTCAACCCTAGGCCCTCCCCGCCATACACAGGCGGTCATCTCAGCCGGAATGTTTATTTGTTCCACTGGACTCTGCTCGCTCTAAAAGTAAACCTAAATCCACCAAGGCCCATGCTCCTGCTTGCAGCTAAAAGGCTGGGGATATTCCTGAAGCGGCGTATATTGGCAGTCTTTGCCATCTATACACACTATTGTCTCCAACTTTGAAGAGCAGAGACTGTTAATATCCGCAGCTCGGGCTGCCACAACCTAAGGTCCGAAGAGACTTCCTCCCGCAAACAGAGCAGACCGAGCGTAAGCGGAAGGCATGTCCCTAGCCTTTTAGCAATTCATGTCTTCAACCAAGAGCCACATCGAGTATCATCATTACAGTAAATCCAACCATGAGGCCCATGGTGGCCGAATCCGCATTACCGCTAGCCTGTGATTCGGGTACCACTTCCTCTACCACCACAAAGATCATGGCGCCTGCGGCAAAGGCCAGGGCATAAGGCAGAATCGGTTGCGCCAAAAGAACCGCAGCAGCCCCGACAACACCGGCGACGGGTTCTACAATACCAGATAGTTGGCCATACCAGAAACTCTTGAGCCTGGATACCCCTTCCCGTCGCAATGGCATGGCCACTGCCATCCCCTCGGGAAAGTTCTGTATACCTATACCAACTGCTAAGGCTATGGCAGCGGGAAGTGTGGCAGCTGGTAGACCCGCAGCTACAGCTCCAAAGGCAACTCCCACTGCCAACCCTTCAGGAATATTGTGCAAAGTGATGGCAAGAACGAGCAAGGTTGTTCGCCGCCAGGTAGTTGAGATTCCTTCAGCTTCCTCCATGGGCGCGTAGAGGTGGAGGTGTGGCAAAATTCTATCAACAAGGCGCAGACACACTCCACCCAAAAGAAAGCCCACTGCAGCCGGGACCCAGGCAGTTTGACCTTGCTGTTCAGCCATCTCGAGGGCAGGTGCCAGCAGAGACCAGTAACTGGCAGCAATCATTACCCCGCCAGCGAAACCGAGCATGGGGTCAAGTATTTTTTTGTTCACTGTCTTAGTGAAAAATACTCCCGCTGCCCCGAGAGCTGTCAGAAACCAAGTAAAACAAGTGGCAAGAAAAGCCTGAAATACTGGGTGAAAATTCACTAAGTGGTCAACCATTACTACTGCTCCTCCCACCTTTTGAGTGTCCGACCTGAATCCTCTCCAGGCCCTGCCCAGAATGGCATATCAGCGCAGATGAACCAATTAGGCATAATTGCTCATCCTTGCCAGACATCCTCTCTCTCAAAATCTGCAAATTGAATATCTTTGTCTCGGGCAAACATCTTAATCCAACTATCTACACGCTCCTTGCCATAAGCTTCATTCCAGGCTGCTACGATGGTTTCAACCGGTATATCACTGTAAGTTCCATGATATTTAACATATTCCATGTACTTTTTGTTTTCCTGGTTGTATGGGTGAAATAGGGAGTCCTCACGACCATTGAATTTTAGCGGCTCCACCTGGTGTTTTTCGCAAAGCTCCCGGTTAAAGGCAGGAGTTGCCTTCACCCACTTCCCTTCCAAGTGAAACTCCACAAATCCGTGGAAGACAAAGACATTACTCCCCAGAAAATCGATCAGTTGCTTAGTGGCAAGATGATTCTTCACGGTGGCGAAGCCAACTCGCGACGGTATATGGCAGGCTCGACCCAAAGCACATAGCAGAGAGGCTTTAGGTATACAAAAAGCCCGGCCCCACTTGAGAACCGAGCTGGCTCGATAGTGTTCAGGTAGGTGGAAGGGAGTATAGGGGTCGTAACGAATCCCGTCGCGCACAGCGAGATAGAGTTTTACTGCTTGTTCAACTGGATCACTACTTGTTCCAGCCACTTCCTTGGCGTAGTCGCGGACTTTGGGGTGATTGCTATCAATAATTTCGGTTGGCGCCAAATAGATAGGATTGGGGGGGTCCATTGTGTCCATACTCTGTTTTCAAGTCTCAATACTGCATATCTTAACGGATAACCACTTTAAATTCCATCTTTTCTCAGAGACCAGAAGCCGGTAATTTCGAATTGCGGATTTCGAATTTGGAAATTAAGAATTCGCAGTTCGCAAATCGCAATCCGAAATCATTGGTGTGTCTAGTAGTACCGACCTCCGACTTCTGACCTCTGACCTCTAACTCTATGCCCTATGCCCTCTTACCGTACCCTCCGCCTCCAGGTGTCTCGATTCTAACGATGTCATTCTTCTTCAGCACAGCAGAAAACTTCCCCGGCTTTTTCATTGGTTTTCCATCTCTAAAGATGATGTTTTTGCCCAGAACCCCAGATTTGCCACCGTGAAGACCATAAGGTGCCAGTCTTCTTCGCTCCGACAAAACGGTGATCTCCGCATCGGACTGCAGGTGGATCTCCCTGACGATACCGTCTCCTCCTTTGTGCAACCCCTTCCCGCCAGTTCCACGGCGAATGGAATACTCGGTGACCAAGAAAGGGTAACTATATTCCAATGCCTCAATCGGAGTGTTCAAGGTGTTGGTCATATGGGAATGAACCCCGCTCTCCCCGTCACTTTGGGCTGTGGCACCCATGCCGCCGCCTATTGTTTCATAATAGGCAAAAGGGTTTCCGTTTCTAGGATCAATCCCCCCAATGGTCACATTGTTCATGGTACCCTGGCTGGCCGCCGGTATTTTCTCTGGTAAAGCCTGGGCAAGGGCACCCAGTATCACATCAACGATCCTTTGTGAGGTTTCAACATTCCCTCCGGCAACAGCGGCTGGAAACTGAGCGTCCACCACAGTCCCCTTCTGGGTTAAAAGGGTTATGGGCCTAAGTATGCCTCCGTTGGTAGGGATATCTCTGGCCACCAGGGAGCGAAAAACATATAGCACTGCCGAGAGGGTTATAGCTGATACTCCGTTTATACTGCCGCCGACCTGGGGGCTAGATTTGCGAAAGTCGAGATCAGCTCTGTCCTTCTCAATAGTGACTGAGACGTGGATTCTCACCCTTTCATCTTGGAAGCCATCGTCATCCATGAAATCTTCGAAGGAATAGGTACCGTCTGGAATCCCCATTATCGTGTGCCTGGTCAGTCGTTCGGCATAGTCCATCAACCTTTTTGCATAAAAATCAACGGTCTTAAGTGAATACTTGTCAATTAACTCTCGCGTTCTCCTAATCCCGGTAATATTCCCCATTATTTGAGCGGCAAAATCCCCCTCCCTCTCCTTGGGGGTTCTGACATTGTTCAAAAGAAATTGCAAAATTTTCCGATCGATCGTTCCCCTTTCCACCAGTTTCAGAGGAGGAATTATGAGTCCCTCTTGGAACAAGGTGGTGGAAAGAGGCATTGATCCCGAACTCATGCCACCAACATCAGCGTGATGAGCTCTGTTGGCCACATAAAATGAGGGAGCTTCCTCGCCAGCGAAAACAGGAGCAACAACCGTGATGTCCGGCAAATGAGTCCCGCCTTTGAATGGGTCATTGAGGATGACCATGTCTCCGTCTTCCATTGCGACATTCTCAATGGCCGATTTCACAGACATGGGCATAGAACCCAAGTGGACTGGAATGTGTGCTGCCTGGGCGATAATCTCCCCAGCCCGATCAAAGATGGCACAAGAAGAATCACGTCTCTCTTTAATGTTCGGTGAAAAGGCGGTTCTATTGAGGGTAACTCCCATTTCTTCAGAGATGGAAGAAAACCGGTTCTTAAACACTTCCAACAAAATGGGATTTTCTTTCACTGTATGCCTCGTGTCTGTGATGTTAAGAATCTCTCGCCCGCTCCCCTTCGGCTACGCTCAGGGTTCGCTGGTGAGTTCTGAAATTTCAGTTGTCCGTTGTCCGTTGTCCGTTGTAGGGACTCTCTTGATGGTATAGAATAAATCCTTTTCAGCTTCATATTCTGGACACCAAACAAATTACTTCTTGAACAACGGACGACG
>JAJDNT010000243.1 GCA_022340515.1 Deltaproteobacteria bacterium | reverse complement strand
ACGAAGCTTCCTTTCGAAATTCTTTGAAAGGGGCACTGAAAAAGGAGTACGACATCTCTGAGGCTGCCGATAGTGAGGAGGCCGTTCAGCAGGTGACCGAGAACCCGCCCGACGTGGTTTTGCTGGACATTTCTATGCCCGGAGTGGACGGTCTGGAAACCCTGCTGAAGATAAGGGAGATCGATGACTATATCGCGGTGATAATGGTTACCGCTTACGGGGAAATAAAAACCGTTGTCCAGGCCATCAACCAGGGAGCGGTTGATTACCTGACCAAACCCATCGATATGGACGAGCTACAAATTGCCATTAGCAAGGCTTTGGAGCGCCTCCGCTACAAACAAGAGATTGCGGCCCTCCGTAAAGCCCTCGCCAAAGAATACAACATCGACAACCTTATAGGTAAAAGCCCGGAGTTCTTGGAGGCCCTTTCCATGGCTAAGAGGATTGCCAGGAGCCCGGATGCCAATGTCTACATTGGAGGTGAGAGCGGAGTAGGTAAGGAACTCTTTGCCCGGGCCATCCATTTCAACAGCCCCAGAGTGGCTAGCCCCTTTGTGGCAGTTAACTGCGCAGCCATAAATAAAGAAGTGGTGGAGAGTGAGCTGTTTGGCTACAAGCGGGGCGCCTTTACCGGTGCTCACACCAAGGGCAAAAAAGGTTTCTTCGAGGAGGCCCACGGTGGAACCCTACTCCTCGACGAAGTGGCTGATCTGCCTCTGGACGTCCAGGCTAAACTTCTCAGGGTCCTGGAAGAAAAGGAATTCTATGCAGTGGGCGACTCGCAGCCCAAGAAGGCGGACGTGAGAGTTATTGCCGCAACCAATCAACCACTAGAAAAACTTATTGAAAATGGAAGATTTCGTCAGGATCTCTACTTCCGTCTCGCTACCATCGCCATAAATATTAAGCCGCTGAGAGAACGCCATGAGGACATCCCCCTGCTGGTGAGCTATTTTCTTGAAATTTTCAACAAGAAATATGGGAAAAAATTTGAGAAGATCTCCCCTGAGGCCGAAGAAATACTGTTGAATCATCCCTGGAAGGGTAATGTTCGAGAGCTGAAAAACGCCATAGAGCGGGTTACCCTCCTTGAGGATTCCACCGAGATAAAACCTGACCATCTCAACTTCTTAACCCCCGCAACCCCCGCCCCCGCCCAATCCAGGCGGGAACGTGACAAAGGTGTCCAGGAATTCCCGCCGGCACGCATTCCTGCTTCCGGGATCTGCCTTGATGATGTTATCAAGGAGATCATAAGCAATGCCTATAAGCAAACAGATAAAAACCAGGTACAGACAGCCAAACAGCTGGGAATCACTAGAAACACTCTCCTCTATCGACTCAAAAAGTACGGCATTAAATAGTCTGGATATTTCACCAAGCGGTTTGGCGAAAAATCCAGACTACGCGCATTGGCTTTCTCTGGCTGAGTCAAGTGTTCTGCGCTTTGTGCCTCTCCTCAATCCCAAATCCGCAATCCGAAATCTGTGCTCTGTCCTCTGACGCCAGTCTCGCTTTTCTCCCCTTACTGGCAGTTAAAAAAGTACGTGCCGGATCGCGCAAACCGCGGTGCAGTGGGCGTTTGGCGATTTCGCCAATGATTGATTTGGCTCACTATCCAACACCTTTATTTTTTTTGTTTCGCCACCGGAACTTATGCGAATCTGATAGTCATTTGGTGCTGCATATTCTAGCGGAAACCACACCAAAGAGGTTTGCTGCCCCCCATTCAATAAAATAAGTGATTTCCAAAACATAATTGAATTATTTTAGGGCCTCGGTAGTTGGCACGGGTTGTGCTTTTAGAAGCTCTGAGCGCGGTCAAAGGATGTTCTAATTCCACTCAGTAAGTACATATAAGCTGGAGGATCGACTTGATGAGGGTGTTATTGGTTGAAGATGAGCAATCAATGCTGTTTACTCTGAGCAACCTCCTCAAGCATCGCGGCTATGAGGTCATAGCCGCTCACTCTGCGGAAAAAGGTCTGGAAGCACTGGGAGACGAGCAGGTGGACCTGGTAATTTCGGACCTGAGACTGCCCGGCATGGATGGGATCACTCTCATCGCTGAGGTAAGGAAACGATGCGAGGACGTCGTCCCCATAATCATCTCAGCCTATGGTACCCTGGGAAATGCCATCGACGCACTCAAGTTGAGCGTCTGTGACTTTCTCAGGAAGCCATTTGACCTCAGCACTTTTGAGGAAACTCTCTCCAGAGCCGAGCAACGCCGCCATCAGCTTCTTGCCTATAAAAAATACGTCAACGAGCTGAAAAACAACCTTATGGGGGAAGAACGCAGGCGCACAATGCTGTCACGGTTTGTCTCCAAACATGTGGTGGAACGAATCATGTCCAGCGGTGAACTGCCGGCCCGAGCGGCGCAAACCCAGAAAGTATCCGTTCTTTTTGCCGATATCAGTGACTTTACCGGGCTTTCGGAAAAACTTGATCAAAAGAGCCTGGTTTTTATTGTCAATACGTTCTACTCTGCCCTAGAAAGCGTAATGAACCGCTACGGAGGAATTCTGGATAAGTTCATGGGCGATGGGATTATGATGATTTTTGGCTGCTCTGACAACTCCAATGACTCCGCCTGCAACGCACTGGGCGCTGCAGTGGAGATTCAGGGCAAAATGGACAAAATTCGCCGTGAACTGCGCCGCTTTGAGCTCCCTGAGATAAGTATCCATATAGGAGTGTGCACTGGTACGGCCACTGCCTGCAGCATAGGTAAAGATGAACGCTTGGCCTATACCTACATTGGCGATGCAGTAAACCTGGCCAAACGGTTACAGGATCTGGCAGGACCTGGAGAGATTCTGGTGAGCGAGAGTACCGTGACCGAACTGGAAGATTCCCCGGAATCGATTACAGGATTGTTTGGGCTCCAGCCACTCCCGCCGCTGTCTATCAAGGGTAGACAAGATGAAGTGATAGTTTACCGTGCTGAATTTGAAAACGCCGCTTCCAATGGCTAATGACCCACCTTCAACAGATTTTCCTTACCTTGTTTAACATTACAAATCAAAATCCCAAATCAAAGAATCCAGTAGCCAGTTCCATGAGGCTCAAAGTTCCAAGTTCAAGGTTCCAAGTTTTTTGACTAATCTCACGGAAATTTTAAAACTTTGAACTTGACTCTATGCTCCATGCTCTATGCTAAACCTCAAAATCCACCTGAATCTTGAAGAGACGCTCGGCGGGGAGACTCATAATCTCCTCCACCCCGGTGCGTTCAGCTATTTCAGTTAAAATTCGCCTGATTTCGCCCTTGGAAGGAGCAATCAGGGTGAACCAAATGTTGTATTCATGTGCCCGGCGGTAGTTATGGGTTACCCCGGTATAGCTGTTCACCACCTCGACAAATCCTTGCATCAGTTTAGAGGGTACCTTTGCCGCACAAAGGGTGGAGGTGTATCCCAGCTTTCTGGAATTGCAGTTGGCGCCGATTCTCCTAATGACCTCCCTATCTTTCATATCCTGCACCCGCCGCAAGACCTCTTCCTCAGAACACTGCAGCTTCTCTGCCAACACCTGATAGGGTCTTGGCTCAATGGGAAGGTTAGACTGGATTTCATTGAGGATCATGCGATCCAGCTCGTCCAGTAGTTCGTTGGGTCTTTTTTCATTGTCCAGCTTATTCTGCATCCATTTGCCCTCTGAAGCTTCAGTCTCCTAGCCCCACAACCCAAGCGCGAAGGAACAGCGATGTCCGTGGTCAGTTGTCCATAGTCCGTTGCTCAACGAATCCCCCTAAATCTCCCTTTACTAAGGGGGACCGAAATGACTGGCATGGTCCAGATGCCCCCCTTTCTTAAAGGGGGGTTGGGGGGATTTGCTGCCTGCTGCCCTCCGACCTCTGATCTCTGACTTCCGACCTCTAAGCTCCAACCCTATGCTCTATGCATCTTAGCGGCACGCTGCGCGGGGTACATAGGTACAAAGAGGCTCTTCCGCCAGATAGTCCCCGGTGGACTCAAATGCTCTAGCTCGGCAGCCACCGCAAACCCGGCGGTATTCACAGACCCCACATTTACCCTTGTAACCTTCAAAATTGCGGAGATTTTTCAATACCTCTGAGTTGCGCCAGATCTCTTCCAAAGGCAGCTGCCGAACATTACCGCAGTCCACCTCTAAATAGCCGCAAGGCTGGACCTGTCCCACATGAGAGATAAAGAGAAAAGCGGTTCCCCCCAAACAACCGCGGGTAACTGCATCCATACCGTGGGTCTTTACTGTAATCTTCTTGCCTTCCTCCTTGGCCCGCTCCCTCATGATTCGGTAGTAGTGGGGCGCACAGGTCGCTTTCAGCTGAAGTGGAACTTTCTCTCGTTGGTCGTAGAACCAATGCAGGGTCTCCTCGTAGTCAGCCGCCGCTATTTCCTGGTCTTTGAAATCCTTTCCTCGCCCAGTGGGCACTAAAAGAAATATGTGGTGCGCTGCTGCACCAAGTTCAACCGCCAATTTCTGTATGTCTGGTAGCTCATGCAGATTTTCTCTGGTTATGGTGGTGTTGATCTGGAATTCGATGGAGGCTTTTTTAAGTAATTCGATCCCTCGCAAAGACCCGGCAAAGGCCCCCTTAACTTGGCGAAACTGATCATGGCTTTTGGCAGTGGCACCGTCCAGACTTATGCTCACCCTCTGAATGGAAGCCTGCCGCATCTGCTTGGTGGTTTCCTTATCAATGAGGAGTCCATTGGTGGCCATCACCATGCGGAGCCCTTGTTTACTGCCATAGGAGGCAATCTCAAAAATATCTGGCCGTAAGAGCGGCTCACCTCCTGTGAGAATAATAATCGGGCTGGCAAAAGCGACTATATCATCTAGAAGTCTGAAACACTCCTCGGTGGTGAACTCGTTGGGGTAAGGCTTGTCAACCGAGGCGGCCCGACAATGTATGCAGCTGAGATTACAGCTCCGGGTCACTTCCCAGGCAATCAGCCTGGGTGTTGCCCCCTCCCCTTCTTTTGCCCCATGTTTGGCATGTTCATGTGGATCACCATTCATGTTCTCTTTCCTATATTTTATTCTCTCACAGAGAGCACAGAGTTAGGTTTTTTCCAGCTCTTTAACAGCGTCTTTGGCAAAATAGGTAATAATTATATCCGCCCCAGCCCGTTTAATCGAGGTCAGCACTTCCATCATCACCCTGTTCCCGTCCAGCCAGCCCTTTTCTGCTGCGGCCTTGATCATGGAATACTCACCACTGACGTTATAGGCCGCCAGCGGCAGGTCGAACTCCCTTCTGGCCCAACGAATCACATCCAGATAAGCCAGGGCGGGCTTGACCATTATGATGTCAGCGCCCTCCTCGACGTCCAGGCTAATTTCCCGGATGGCTTCTCTGCTGTTGGCCGGATCCATCTGATAGGAACGTCGATCCCCAAATTGCGGCGCAGAATGAGCGGCATCACGAAATGGGCCGTAAAAGCTAGAAGAATATTTTGCTGCGTAAGACATAATTGGGATATGGGAAAATTCATTTTCATCCAATCTCTCTCGTATGGCCCCTACTCGACCGTCCATCATATCCGATGGGGCCACCATGTCGGCTCCTGCCTCGGCGTGGGATAGGGCCGTGCGCGCCAGAAGATCCAGGGTGGAGTCGTTGTCCACGTCCCCGTCCTTGATCACGCCGCAGTGGCCGTGACTGGTGTATTCGCACATGCAAACGTCGGTGACCACTACAAGATCGCTGACTTTTTTCTTCAGCTCCCTCACGGCCCGCTGGACAATGCCGTCCTTTCCATATGCCCCTGAACCCAGCTCGTCTTTTTTTTCTGGAATTCCAAAAAGCAGGATCGAGGGGATGCCCAAATTCCTAACCTCCTCAGCTTCCTTCACCAGTGCATCAACAGATAAATGGAAGACTCCGGGCATTGAACCTACAGGGTCGCGGACACCACTGCCGGGAACTACGAACAAAGGGTAAATGAAATCATTTACCGAGAGACTAGTCTCACGCACCATTCGCCGCAGTGTTTCGGTGCGACGCAACCTTCGCGGCCTGTTCTCTGGGAAAAACATGGATGCTCCTCCAAAATGCCTAAAATGTACTAAAACGTCTAAAGTGCCTAGAGTTTTAACACAAAATATGGTCCATAGGCACTCATCAGTTTTGAATAGTGATCACAAGACAAACCAGCAAAGATAAATGGGGATGTGATTAGCTGAGGGGTTAAAACAAGAAAGACTTAAAATTCACATTTATTAATTCTTAATTCCCCAATCCCTTAATCCCTCAATCCGAAATCCCTGCCCGCCATCGTCCGCCTGAGGCGGACTCAGGCGAGGCGGGCGGGCGCAATCAAAAATCCCTAGATCGTCTGCGCTATTTCTTCATCTGTGAGATAACAAGCGGGATCCGGGGCCCATAGATCGCCTTTAGCCGCCTCAGCACGAACACGAAAATTACCCGCACATACATCCAACCAGTTACAGGAGGCGCAACGGCCTGTGACGTATTCCTTTTTGTTTTTAAGGCGAGCCATTAGTGGGTCAGACATATCAGTCCATATCTCGCTAAATGGGCGTTCACGCACGTTCCCAAAGGAGTGATGTCGCCAGAACTGGTCTGCGTGTACCTGACCATCCCAGCTCACACAACCAATACCCCGCCCGGAGCTGTTTCCCTCATTCATCTTTAACAGCTCGAGCACTTCTTGGGCACGTTCAGAACCCTCCCTGAGGAGGCGCAAATATACATAAGGCCCATCAGCGTGGTTGTCTACTGTCAGTACCTCTTTCGGTATACCTCTTTCGTGCAGGTCCCGGGTGCGATCAATAATCAGGTCCACCACCTTACGGGTCTCTTCGAGGCTGAGATCCTCTTCTATCAGGTCGCTTCCCCGTCCGGCGTAAACTAGATGATAAAAGCACACCCTGGGAATGTTACGTTCTTCCAGCAAATCAAAAATGGCGGGAATCTCGGCGGCATTCATCCGGTTTATGGTAAAACGCAGACCCACTTTAATGCCCGCTTGTTGGCAGTGTTCAATCCCGGCCATGGCGCGGTCGAAAGAACCTCTAACTCCTCGAAACTTATCATTAACCTCTCTCATTCCGTCCAGACTTATGCCCACATATGACAACCCTACCTCTTTCAATGACTGGGCGACCGACCGGGTAATCAAGGTGCCGTTTGTTGAAATCACCGCCCGCATGCCCAGCTTTACCGCGTAATCGGCCAGTTCCACCAGATCTGGCCGGATCAGAGGTTCACCACCGGAAAAGAGCACAACCGGACAACCAAACTGGGCCAGGTCATCCAGCAGACTCTTACCTTCCTCTGTGCTTAGCTCATCTTTGGCAGCATCGCCAGTGGCATGGGCATAGCAGTGTACGCATTTCAGGTTGCAGCGGCGGGTTACATTCCAAACCACAACCGGTTTTTTGTCACTGGAAAATTGGAGCAAGTGCGAAGGGAGTTCTTTTGACTGGCGCCCGTAGCGAAGGGCGTCAGAAGGTTCCACTGTACCGCAATATAGTTTGGATATACCTATCACTTTCTTTCCTTGTGGATTAAATTAGATTTGATTTATTGACTGAATTGTGCTGCCAGATCCCGAGATGACCTCACTCTTACTTATTCTTTGGGCCTGGAATGGCAAAATGACCGCTACCATAAGATTGGCGGATTAATTCGTTGATGAAAGCCTCCGGATCCTCGATGGCTTCCCTGGTGATGACAAACTCTTGATCGCCGGTCTTGTCCATGATTAGTTTCAGGGCATAATCATAATCGGCAGACACCTGCTGACATATATCTGTAATGCTTTTCCCCTGAGTCACCGCCCTGTGCAAAATCTCATCTATTGCATCCTCTGAGAACCGGATGGGAATTTTCTTCTTATCGAAGAAACTGGACTCGTAAGCTTTTATCTCTCCAATCATGGACACTATTTCTTCAAAAATACCATCCAATCCCATCCCCGAGAGCAGATGCCAGGTAACAACTAGATCGATTCTCTCTTCGGTAAAGACAGGACCATAATTTTCTCGATAGCGAGCTTCCTTGTCCAAGATAGCCTTTTTGGTAGCAATCTTTTCTGCCTCAAAAACTTTCTCGTAACGGGCTACCACTTCGGGATCCTCTGGATTATCAAGGATCTTTTTAAGATTGCCTTTAGGGTCTTTGACTACCTCAGGGGTGACCACAAAGAAACGGATGTCCGTTGAAGGAAACTTCTTTTCGAAGTGAAGCAGTGCCTTTTCCAACACACTAACCAAACCACGGGCTCCAGTGCGCTCCCCCTGAGCCTGCTCTGCAAGTAGCCTAAGGGCTTCATCTTCAAAACGGATGTCAATGCCATAGGCACGAAAATCCGCTTTCTTGGCATTTATCACCGGATTGTTGGGGTTTTTCAAAATCGCGTAGAGATCGTCTACGGAGAGTTCCTCAAAGACAGCTACCACCGGTAATCTGCCCACGAACTCACTTTCAAAGCCATAGGCAATAAGGTCCTCAGCCTTGACCATCCGCAAGTAGTGATCGTCTTGCTCCTTGGTGGGAAGATCAGCACCAAAGCCTATCCCCTGCTTCTTGACCCGTTTCTTGACGATGTCAACTAGAGCACTGAAAGCCCCGCTCACAATAAAGAGGATATTTCGCGTATTGATCGTACGTTTTTCCTTTTTTCCCGTCTTCCGATACTGTTCGATCGCCTGGATTTGAGAAATGGGATCGTGGGGGACTTTCATGTCAACATCGGTCTCTTCCATGGGTTTCAGCAATGCCCGCTGCACCCCGGTTCTGGAAACGTCAGGACCGATAAGGTTGTGGCTGGAAGCGATCTTGTCAATTTCGTCTACATAGATAATCCCGTACTGGGCCAGTTCGATGTCGTCATCGGCTTCGTGCACCAGATCCCGGACCAGGTCTTCCACGTCGCCTCCCACATAACCGGTCTCACTGAATTTAGTAGCATCACCCTTGACAAAGGGAACACCCAACTTGTTGGCAATAAGCTTTACTATGTAAGTCTTGCCCACTCCGGTGGGGCCAATCATTATTATGTTATTCTTTATTCGACCCACCACGGTAGGATCCTGGAACTTTTTGCCCTTGCGCTCATGTTTTATCCGGTTAAAGTGGGTGCAAACCTTGGTGGCGAGGATAGCCTTGGCCTCATCTTGCTTGATCACATATTCATCAAGATAGGCTTCCAACTCCTCAGGCTTCATGTCAAACTTGATCTTGTCAACAGCATCACTGGCAGACACTTCCTCTTCACCCTTTTCACCCCCAGCCTTCGGCAGCATTAGAGGCGAGACTATTTTTATGCGAGCCCCGTACTTCTTGGAGAGGTAATCGCTCAGTTCTTTTTCGAGTTCTTTCTGACCAGGTACTTTCCGTTCGTCTTCGGACATCTTACACCTTTCTCCGAAAGTAATTAGACTGGCAAACCATCCAGAGACCGTGATTGCTATTGTTGCCTATTGCCTATATTTCTACTATAAACATTTCACCTAACAGTTTCAACTTCTTTAGCCGTCAGCCCGTATTAGATTTGCTTTGATAACAACCTGTTATCAATTCAAAAACCATGCCGGAACGTATTTGTTGACAAAGTGAATCATTTTTCTGATGCTAGGCAGTGAACTGCGCTGCTTTTGCACGGAACGGGAAGACCTAAAAATACTCTTGACACTATGTTGTATAATTGTTAGGAGAAATGGTTCTTCTATTATGTTAGCCCGGATGTTTCGTCCGGTTTAGGCTGGGCCGTTAACTCAGGTGGTAGAGTATCTGCCTTTTAAGCAGAGAGTCGCTGGTTCGAGTCCAGCACGGCCCACCAATCTACCAGCCGCGAAGCGGCTGTGTTCGGTCGGGTCAGCGGTGGAACGAACACCGCCGCTGGAGTGAGCTTGTCCTGAGCGTAGCGAAGGAAGTCCAGCACGGCCCACCAAACCAAGCATAGAGCTTGGAGCATGGGTAAAAAGCCAAACAGATCTTTTCCCTATGCTCTATGCCCCATGCCCTATGCTCTTTAAAGCCGTCCCCATCGTCTAGCCAGGTCCAGGACACCGGCCTTTCACGCCGGCAACAGGGGTTCAAATCCCCTTGGGGACGCCAAAGAATAAAAACGGTCGACCTCGTGTCGGCCGTTTTTGTTCTTAGTGCTTCTACTGGGATTAGATCTCGGTCTATTGCATCCCGCTCGGAGACCGAGAGCAACGGGAGAGCGAGCTTCCTTTGAGCGAAACGAAGGGCTCATCTCAATGAAATCGCTATGCGCATAAAGTATCAGTAGTCAAATAGTTCTGCCAGTCTGTTTGTCTTGCAAAGCTGACCTCCCCTGTGCTAGCTTTACATTATAATACAATTTCAATGGATTTTTAGCTTCACTAGACCGTGTCTCCGACCTGCCGACTTGCTAATAGAGCCGACAGCGGAATTTCCCCAGCACTTGCCTGGCACCCCTTGGGACGTTGTATGCGAAGCGAGCGCTTGAAGTTACCAATATAAGGCCTCTGAGGGATTTTTCTCTCGGAGGCATTTGTATTTGAGTAAGCGGACGAGGAAGACGATGTCAGCTGCGAAGGCAGGAGGCCCCTTTCTGCTGGAACCTCAGGTAGCACCGTCTTTCCTGGCTTGCCAGCTGGCAACCCGACGCCTGCCGTTTTCGCTTCATTCACCAATAGACATTGATGTGCCGTGACTAGGAGTTACGTTATGAAAAAGGTCATTCTCACTTTTTCGGTTTTATGTCTATGCACTTTGATCGCCATTCCCTCCACAGCAGGCGAGACCTTCGATAAACAGGCTCTTTATGCTGCCGCCAAGAAGGAGGGCGAGGTAAACATCTACTCCTATTCTTCCCGGGTCTTCAAGTTTGGCAAGACCTTTGAGGAGGAATACCCCGGCATCAAGGTTAACGGCTTCGACATGGATTCGCCTGAAATCGTCACCAAGATTCTGGCCGAGCAG
Organism: Deltaproteobacteria bacterium; assembly: GCA_022340515.1. Taxonomy (GTDB): domain Bacteria; phylum Desulfobacterota; class Syntrophobacteria; order BM002; family BM002; genus BM002. Next base: position 242 of record JAJDNT010000243.1, on the reverse strand, counting down.
CAGGCCAAAAACTACGTAGCCGACGTTATCTTTCTGAAGGACCCTGCGACGGTGATTCAGGAGCTCTACAACAAGAAGCTCGTACACAACTACGTTCCCCCGGACCTCAAACCGCTGATCCCGGAGCGCTTTCAGAAACCCCTAATGGTGCACCATGGCAGTGTGGACGCCCTGATTTACAACGATGACAAAATGAGCTCGCCTCCCATAGATTCCCTCTGGGATTTGACCACAGAGAAGTG
>JAJDNT010000108.1 GCA_022340515.1 Deltaproteobacteria bacterium | reverse complement strand
AAGCCTTTTACTCAATCTCTATGCTCCATGCTAATTACCCGCCAAATAGGGACTTCTCCTGGTTGATAAAGGTCTCTACCTCAATCTTGTGACCATCCGTGATGACCGTGACGGCACCGTGCCGATCGGTCCTGTAAGTCTTGATACCAAGAGCATCATAGCGTTCCAGTACTTTGAAAGCGGGCAAGTGGAAACGGTTATCAAAGCCAAGGGAAAAAATTGCGATGCGGGGTTTGAGCCGCTGCAAAAATGGTATCGAGCTTGAAGTGCGGCTGCCGTGGTGTGGCACCAGCAACACGTCAACAGGATGCAGGTGTGGGCCTCTCGCCAGTTTATCTTCAGTTTCTTTCTCGATATCTCCAGGAAAAAGGAAAGAGACGTCTTTGTATTTGAGGCGAACTACAAGAGACAGGTTGTTGATTTCCTTGTCAGTTAGAGTTCTCGAACTGCCGGTGAAATCAGGGGACGGATGAAGCACCTTAAGATCCACTCCATTTATGTTCTGATTAGATACAAGTTCTCTAGGGCCCATAAAGGCAACTTTTTTAGCAGCCAGTGTTGTCAATAGACCACGAATGCTAGGATCCCTGCTGCACACATTGCTATGCCAAAATTGCTTGATGGGAAAGTGCTTGGCTACAAAGGTTAATCCCTGGTAGTGGTCGGGATGCGGGTGGCTCAGCACCATGGTATGCAGCCTGGTAATTCGACGATGCCAAAGGTAGGGTGCCAGTACATATCTACCTAGGTCAAAGGAGGAACCGTGAAACCCACCACCATCAATTAGCATGATGCGGTTCCCAGGCAACTCAACCACGGCTGAGTTGCCTTGACTCACATCCAAAAAAGTAACCCGGAGCAGAGATTTACCTGAGGGGAAATGGAGGGGAATAACCCAAGAGCCCATAAGGAAGAGGGAACAAACTACCATTAAACTGAAACGGCACCGTCGATTAGTTTTGACGAAGGAGAGCAAAAGGAGAAGATATGCAAGAAGCACCTGCCAGATTCGAGGACTTCCCGGCCAAAAAGTGGCCCAGGTGAGACTGGCTAATTTGGCCGAAAGAGTGACCACCAGGCTGAGACCGAGACTTCCCAGCGTTAGAAAAAAGCCCGCCAGTGAGCTGGACAGAGGTAGCAAAAAGACAGCTAATAAGCCAGCCGGTAAAACCAAGAAAGCAACAACGGGGACTGCTAAAAGATTACTAAGAATACCCAGGGCGGTGAACCGGTGAAAATGATAGAGGACCAAGGGAGTAGTATAGAGAAATATCATTAAGGAACCGCAGATAAATTGGTAGAGGCGAAGACCCAGGTGACGAAACTTATCACTTTTATCATCCTGGGGCAGAAGCCGGCGAGGTAACGGCACTAAGGGCAATATCAAGATTAGGGCGGCCACACCTATAAAGGAGAGCTGAAAAGATGCGGCAAAGAGAGCTTCCGGATAAATAGCCAATATGATTAAGGCAGCAAGCAACAGGGAGTTCTGAAGATCCTTTTCTCGCTGAACTACCAAGGACAGGGTAAAAACGGCGAGCATGAGGGTGGCGCGCAAAGCAGGCAAAGCCATGCCGGTGAGCAGACCGTAAACGAGCGCGATGGGAAAGGCAGTGAGTGCAGCCACAGGTCTTGCCCCCCATCTGGCGGCTACTGCGGTAATGCGCAGGGAAACAAAGTGGCATAACAAAAAAGCGAAGGCTGCCACCAGCCCAAGATGGAGTCCGGAAATGGCAAGGAGGTGTCCAATGCCGGCGTTATAGAGCAGCTCGCGGAGGTCAGCACTCAGAGCATAGCGTTCCCCCAGCAAGAGAGATCGATAGAGACCAGCAAGAGAGGGGGGAAGCCAGCGGTCTATGAAAGTCCGGATTCTATTACGAAGGACATCGAGGAAATAGTTAAAATTTCGCTCAGGTCTGTCCAGGGGCACCAGATGCATATCACTTTGCACATAGCCCCTGAGCCATATTTTTTGATGGGCAAGATACTGTCTATAATTGAATGCCCCCGGGTTGTTGAAGTTCCTTACCGGTCTGATCCGGACTCGGCCGGCCAGGGTCTGCCCCACCGGCCATTGTCTTTGACAATTTCGGATGTTAAGGAGGAGATTGCCTGAGACGCTCCGCCAGCCGTCACCTTCTTTAAAGGATGCCAAGTTCAAGAGCATTCTGCTGCTAGTTGGTCCTCGTTGGAGCGAATGGGTAATGGTACCCGTGAGAACTACATTTTTTTTCTTTAAGAGCTGCTGAATGGCGCCAGGGGGCTGGTCCGGATCAGGGATTGTGCTGGAGGCTAGAGTTCCACTGAGGACGAAAACAAGCAAGGGCAGAAAAGATGATTTCCGCCCTTGAACAAGAAAGAAGAAAAGCAGTGCAGAGAAGAAGGCTGTCAAAATAAAACAGAAGATGACAGGCACCGGAGAGAGGTACCGGCCTATAAAAATGCCACCACAGAAGCTAATTAAAAGATGAAAAAGAGGACGATGGACAAGTCCCACAGTGTGTGCGCCTTTTTGATGATTTGTGTTTGTGCCCAGTGCCCAACTAATTTTGCGAGACGCGCGAGACGAGTATATCAATCTTACTCTATACTCCACATCTCGTCTCGCCCGACCTCCCGTCTCGCCCTACAATTTGCAGTTTACAGCTACTCACTGACTCTCTTTATCCTTGCCCCTACGCGGCTGAGTTTTTCCTCCAACCTCTCATAGCCTCGGTCCAAGTGGTATACCCGAGATACCTCGGTAACACCGTCGGCAGCCAGTCCGGCCAGCACCAGAGATGCACTGGCCCGTAAATCCGTGGCCATAACTGGAGCACCCTGCAATTTTGATCGGCCGCGCACAACGGCGGTGTTGCCTTCGATGCTGATGTCGGCGCCCATGCGTTTCAACTCGCTTACATGCATGAAACGGTTTTCGAATATTTTTTCGGTGATTATGCTTTGACCTTGAGCCAGGCTCATCATGGCCATAATCTGGGCTTGCATGTCCGTAGGAAATCCGGGGAAAGGATTTGTTTTGATATCTATAGGGCGAATCACTTTAGCGCCAATGCTTTTTATTGAACCCTCGCTGATCTGGAATTCCATGCCAGCCTGTTCCAATTTGTGAATAACCGCCTCCAGATGGTCCGGGATACAAGGTGTGATAGTGATGTTGCCACGAGTAATACCTGCTGCAGTCAAATATGTTGCAGCCTCAATGCGGTCAGGCATAATGGTGTGATCCATGGGCTGAAGTTCGGACACCCCTTCAATGGTGATTACTGAAGTGCCAACCCCTTGAATGGAACCACCCATACTAGTTAAACAGCGGGCCAAGTCGACCACCTCTGGTTCCCGAGCAGCGTTCTCTAGAACCGTCTTACCTTCAGCAAGGACTGCGGCCATCATCAAGTTCGCAGTGCCGGTAACCGTGGGGATGTCGAAGTAGATGTGATTGCCCGACAATTTCTTGGCAGAGGCCTCGACGTAGCCATGCTTTAACTCGATTTTTACCCCTAAGCGCTCCAGGCCGGCTAGGTGAAGGTTGATGGGCCGAGCTCCAATGGCGCATCCTCCCGGCAGAGACACCCGGGCTTTCTTGAAGCGTGCTACCAGCGGGCCTAGCACAAGTACCGAAGCACGCATTGTTTTCACCAGATCGTAAGGAGCCTCATGGCCGTCCACACTGTCGGTGTGAACACTGAGGGGATCACCCTCTTCAAAGGTGGCCCCAAGGTGGTAAAGGAGGGTCTTGGCGGTGCGAATGTCTCGCAAGGGCGGTATATTGCGTAGCCGATGAACACCACTTGCAAGTAGAGTGGCGGCTAATATGGGCAGTGCCGCATTTTTTGCCCCACTGATCTGCACGGTGCCATTCAAAGGACGACCGCCTTCAATGATTATCTTGTCCATCTATCTACCTCAGGCATAAGGTATATCATAGGTAGTCGGTAGCCAGTAGTCAGAATCCAGAAGGATTATTAAAACAACCGTCATACCCGCGAAAGCGGGTATCTAGTGGAGTCTGGATTCCCGCCGGAGTCTATCCCGTAATTGATGCGGGACCAGAATGACGATTCAGATGGTCATTCGTCCGTCTTCTCTCATCTGTGGTCTGACTTCTCACCTCCGACTTCCGCGTTTAAATGCTCATCTCGCAGTTCCCTTCTGCCTTGAGCCCCTATTCTCTCAGATGAGCACCCCAATAATATATCGACCCCTGCTTAATACCTATTCTTTTTTTAGCGCAAATAGTACTCTATCCAAGCCACTGTAATCCTTAATTATCCGATAGCTTTCATAGTGCTGGCTAGCTTTCACTAGTCCGGAGACACTCTCGCCCTGATGGGCCCCAATTTCCATAATGAGAGCACCTCCCTGGGACAGAACCGCAGGGGCCTCCCTGATGATGTGCTTGATGGCGGCCAAGCCGTCCGGACCTCCGTCCAAGGCGTAGCGAGGTTCGTAGTCACGAATCTCCCGCGGAAGTTCAGAGAATTCAGCCTGGCTCACGTAGGGAGGATTTGTCGCCACCACTGCAAATTTCCATGAAACACTAGAAAAAGCACTGAACATGTCAGCGCAGACAAAATGGATCTTGCTGTCTACCTGATTCAACAAGGCATTCTCTTGAGCCAGCTTGACCGCAGCCTTTGACGAGTCGGTTGCCACTATTTTTATTAGATCAAATTCTCTAGCTAAGGAAACAGCAATTGCTCCCGATCCGGTCCCCAAATCCAGGAGGCGAATCTCAGTTTCGGGAGAACCGAGAAACTCCAGCACCGTCTCCAGCAAGACTTCGGTTTCTGGCCTGGGAATTAAGACATCAGGGTTTACCCGAAAAGGAAGTGACCAGAATTCTTGAGTTCCAGTGATATATTGATTGGGCTCACCTGCCAGACGACGTCTGACAAAGGTCCGAAATGTGGCCAGTTCTTCAGCTTCCATTGGCCGATCATAATTCAAGTAAAGAAAGAGACGGTCCCGGGAGAGCAAATGAGCCAAAAGCACTTCAGCAGAAGCGCGAGGTTCCGCCACCTTGTTTTTTTTGAAGTAATCGGTGGTCCAATGGAGAAGTTTTAGGATGGTCCAGGGCTCTTCAGGCATGATTGTATTTAGCTATAGGATAGCTGGTCCTCTGGGCCAGGTCAGCGTTGCATGGCTCTGTCGGTAAAAACGTCAGCTGTTTTGGAGTACTGGAGTATTGGAGTGTTGGCAAAAGCGAAAACCCTAATTTCAATTTGAACTGGTTCTCTCATTACTCCATTACTCCACCACTCCAGCTGACTTCCTCGCGAAGAAAAGACGCTTAAAGCCTCCTGAGATGGTAGCTCAGATCCCCACCGGGCTTCTTTATTTTATGATTGACTCGGCTTTAAAGTGGGTAGTAAGTGAATCGATGATGGGGTTGATATACCCTTGGAGAATTTCCTCTAGTTTATAAAGAGTAAGGTTGATTCGGTGATCAGTTACTCTATTCTGGGGAAAATTGTAAGTGCGTATGCGTTCACTGCGGTCGCCGCTACCAACTTGGCTTTTGCGGTCCTCGGCGGTTTTCTCCCTTTGCTCTTCCTGCATTGCGTCCAAAAGTCTGGCGCGGAGCACCTTTAATGCCTTGGCCTTGTTCTTGTGCTGAGATTTTTCGTCCTGGCAGGTTACCACAAGTCCAGTGGGCAAATGGGTTATGCGGACAGCCGAGTCAGTAGTGTTGACACTCTGACCGCCAGGGCCTGAAGAGCGAAAGACATCTATGCGGAGGTCGCTGGGTTCAATATCGACTTCTACCTCTTCAGCCTCAGGCAGCACAGCTACGGTTACGGCGGAAGTATGGATCCGGCCCTGAGCCTCAGTAGTGGGAACGCGCTGTACCCGATGTACCCCGCTTTCATATTTCAAACGGCTGTAGGCGCGGTGACCCGCAATGGAGAAAATAACTTCCTTAAACCCGCCGATGCCAGTGACATGGCTACTTAGGACATCTACCTTCCAATTCATGAGTTCAGCATAGCGGGTGTACATCCTGAAAAGATCCGCAGCAAAAAGGGCTGCCTCATCACCGCCAGTGCCGGCCCGAATTTCAAAGATCACGTTTTTTTCATCGTTGGGATCTGTGGGAGTAAGGAGTTCCCGGAGTTCCTCTTCTAAGTCATCAAGTTGCCTTTGCAACTCGTTGCTGTCTTCTTTGGCCAGTTGTCTTATTTCCGGGTCTGAATCATCAAGAAGTTCGCGGTTGTCGTCAAGTCGACCGCTGAGTTTCTTATATTTCCTCCAGGTCTGCACCGAAGGTGTCAGATCAGCGTGCTCTTTGGCAAGTTTTTGGTATTCCCTATGATTGGCAATTATTGCCGGATCACTCAGGACCTTCTCCAATTCAAGATAACGGACCTCTATGCTCTCCAACTTGTCGAACATTTTGTTTCACCGGGCCGAGGAGATTACTCCGCAGCCTCCTCTTGCTTTTCCTCCCCCTGTTCCTTTTCTTTATTTTGATCCAAGTAATCACCGTATTTTCTCCGGAACCGTTCAATCCGGCCTGCCGAATCTACTAATTTTTGCTTGCCCGTGTAAAAAGGGTGGCACTGGGAGCAGATCTCGACGCTAATACCTTCTTTGGTTGAGCCGGCCTCAAACTCGTGGCCACAGTGACAACGAATTTTAGTCACCTGATATTCAGGGTGGATGTCCTTTTTCATAACTTTCCTTTCCTCTCAATCACATCTATAGATTTTCACTACCATTACAGAAAAGTGGTCAGACAGACCCCTTCTAAAAGGGGGTCAAATCCTAAACCTTTCTACAATAGTATCATAGAAGCTGTTTGGCAAGATTTTTTTTGAATGGAAGGCTAGCCATCTACTTCATTGATTCATAGAGTCCAAAAAGTCAGCGTTGTTTTTCGTACCAGACAGCTTGTCCAACAAGAACTCCATAGCATCGACCGTATTTAGGGGAGAGAGAAGCTTGCGAAGGATCCAAATGCGGTTCAAATCTTCGATGGGCAACAAAAGCTCTTCTTTCCTCGTGCCCGAGCGGTTGATATCAATGGATGGAAAGATCCGCCGATCGGCTAGTTTCCGATCGAGGTGAATTTCCATATTACCTGTACCTTTGAACTCCTCGAAAATGACTTCATCCATCCGGCTGCCGGTGTCTATTAGGGCGGTGGCAATAATGGTGAGACTTCCTCCCCCCTCTATATTCCGGGCTGCACCGAAAAACCGTTTAGGTCTATGAAGGGCGTTGGAATCAACCCCGCCCGAGAGAATCTTGCCGCTGGGGGGCACCACTGTATTATAGGCCCGCGCCAACCGGGTGATGCTATCCAAGAGTATGACTACATCTCGTTTGTGCTCCACCAAACGTTTGGCTTTCTCGATCACCATTTCAGCTACCTGAACGTGACGTTGGGCCGGTTCGTCAAAAGTTGAACTCACTACTTCCGCCTTCACCATCCGCTCCATATCGGTGACCTCTTCCGGCCGTTCATCGATGAGCAGGACAATCATGTATATATTCTTATGGTTAGCAGTAATGGCGTTGGCAATAGCCTGAAGCAACATGGTCTTCCCGGTTCGAGGCGAAGCCACTATGAGCCCTCTTTGACCTTTGCCAAGTGGGGTGAGCATGTCCATGACTCTGGTGGAATAGTTGCCAGGATCGGTTTCAAGGCTGACCCTCTCATCGGGATAGAGGGGAACAAGATTGTCAAAGAGAATCTTGTCCCTCGTATCTTCCGGATCCTCATAATTGACCGCCTCAACCTTAAGAAGGGCAAAATAACGCTCGCCTTCTTTTGGCGGGCGAATTTGCCCTGAGACAGTATCTCCTGTTCTCAGACCGAACCTTCTTATCTGTGAAGGTGAGACATAGATATCGTCAGGACCAGGAAGGTAGTTGTAGCTCTGCGCTCTTAGAAAGCCGAATCCGTCCGGCAGAGTTTCCAAGACGCCCTCCCCGTAAATGAGACCGTCCTGTTCAGCTTGTGCTTGGAGCAAAGCGAAGATCAGTTCCTGCTTGCGCATACTGCTGAAACCCTCTATGCCATACTCCTTAGCCATCTGTATGAGGCCTTTGATATTCTGTTCTTTTAATTGTACAAGATCCATACTTTATTCTCCCTCTGCTTTAAAGGGTATTCCTCCTTTTCTCGGAATATTTGAAAGTTATCTTTCAGTTTGCTTCGCCGTTTGTTGATTCTACCCATTAGTAGATCAAAATGAGCAATCCATAATCTCGCCGCGGCGCAAATTGAAATCAGCGGGGACCTGTTCGGCAAGGTTTTAAATGAAAGGCACAAAAGAGTGGGAAACAATTAAGAATAGCGCCGTAATCAAAAGTAATTTCTGCTTCCTCATTCTTGCTTTCATCAAACTCCACTGACTTGGTGCCACCATTAAGAGGCTGCAACAAATGTCATTCGGAAAACTATTCCCGCTAGACAATTAGATACTTGAAGCCAATGACCTCGTTGGGAATTATGTTGGCGGCTCAATGGCCAAGATTCGAATTAATTGGTTTAGGAAAACTCCTCAGGCAGGATGTTCTGCAAACCGCTGATTTTTGTCTATGTGTAGTTAAAATCTAAAGCACATCCCTAACAGTGTCAAGTCTTTTTTGTCTTACTGTTGTGGTCTATACCTCTCGTTGGTGGGAAATAACCAAGAAACTGATAAATCAATTATTGTCATCGGCCTCGTCTCCGGTAGACTCCGAGATTTTTGCCCTGCAGGCCATGATGAGTTTCTCTAGTTCTTTCCGAGTCTTGGAGGGTAATACATCAATGTAGCCAGTGATAACACCTTCGAAGCGACCCAGTGCGGCGCCATAGTGTTTGGACTTGTAGTAGAAACGTCCAACATATAACTCGTGTTCTGCCAGGAGCTTGCGGCAATCATTTATTTTTTTTGTTGCTTCACTAGCATATGCTGAATCGGCATGCTCTCTCAAAAGCCTTTCAAAAGAGAGGATGGCCTGGCGAGTCGGCGTTTGGTCGCGATCTTTGCTTAACATTTGTTCATAGTAACAGACGCCGATCTGATACTTTACGTAGGGAATAGCCTCGTTCTTGGGATGAAGCTGAACGAAGTCTTCATAGGCACTTATGGCTTCCGGGTACTCCTCGCGATAAAAATGAGCGTCGGCAACCTTAAGTTCGGCGAGTATGGCGTACCGGCTGTAGGGGTAGCGCTCTTTCAGGGTGTTGAAGGCCTTTAGGGCATCTTTATAGTCCTCATCCTCAAAGGATTCCATTCCCTTTTCGGCCAGTTCTTCAGCGCTCTCGGTGTGCTTTTTACCGCTGAGACAGCTACACCCAGCTAACCCCCCTGCCAGCCAGAGGCAAATAAGTGCTAAGGCAATTGAGGCAGTTATGGCAGTTTTCTGTTTAGCCTTTACGGTTTGAGCTTGACGGGTAATTTGATCCACGGCCTTACTTCAACGGAAAAGGCCTTATCCCGAAATGTTATGCTCGGGACTCGGCCTCATTGCGCTCAATCAAATTTAACTATTTTCCACTGGGACAAGGGTCAAACTGGCTAAGACCGATAATGACAGAACGGTCTGCCACAGGCTAGATTACCTTCTTGATGGCAGCATCGATTTGCGATTTAGAAACCGCTCCAGTTATCTGCTCGGAAACCTTACCTTCTGTAAAGATAATTAAGGTTGGAATGGCCCTAATGCCATACTGGGATGGAGTCTTCGGGCTTTCATCCACGTTGCATTTGCTCACTTTCAAACTACCTTCATACTCAGCTGCCAGTTCTGCTACTACAGGAGCGATGGCTCGACAAGGCCCGCACCACGGGGCCCAAAAGTCCACTAGAACGGGAGTTTCCGACTGCAGTACTTCTTTTTCAAAGGTATCGTCACTGACCTCAATGATATTTTTATCCGCCATCATCAGACTCCTTCCTGGTTGAAATGAGGATTGGCCCTTTATAAGGGCCGACTACCTTGTGATGGTCATCTCCGTTTGTTCTGCAAGGCTCAGTTTATGGTAATTTCCCCTCGCCCCGAGAAGGTTGCGACGGTAAGCCATTAACAATTCAGCCAAAAACAGAAATATCCATGCTGGCCAGCCAGCATGTAGTGGCTCACCCCACGGGCGTATCCATCCTGTTCCGTCAACTTGGTGTTTACGAGGTGAGCCAAGAATTCGTAACGGAAACCCGGAATGCCAAGCTCCGTGCCACTAAAGTGTCGAATTTAAACACAGAGATAATGGTTTGTCAACGTTAACTTGGGCAAGATGTCCGTGGTCTGTTGTCCGTTGTCAGTTGCAGATTGAGCGCAGACCATGAAGCGATTCTGGATTGCGGATTTGAGGGGGCATAGGGCATGGAGCATGGGGCATAGAGTAGGTAGTAAGGAGTTGGGAGCCAGAATCCAGAAGAATTACTAAAACAACCGTCATACCCGCGAAAGCGGGTATCCAGTGGAGTCTGGATTCCCGCCGGAGTCTATCCCGTACTTGATGCGGGACCAGAATGACGATTCAGATGGTTATTCGTCCGTCTTCTGTCGTCTGTGGTCTAACTTCTCACCTCCGACTTCCGCGTTTAAATGCTCATCTCGCAGTTCCCTTCTGCCTTGCGCCCTAGGCCTTATGCCCTGTAAGCCACGCTCTTTGCGCTCTGCAGCTTTGCCAACTGACTTTCTTACACAATAACTTGACAAGGCAGACCGTTCCAGCCAAACTTGATGGCACAATCTAAAACAGGCAGTCAACTTATGGCACGGGAAGATAAAGTAAAAAGTCAGCATATTTGTCAACAGTGTGGCTTCCAGAGCCTTAAATGGCTAGGGCGCTGTCCCGGATGCGGACAGTGGAATACCTTAGTGGAGGAGACCACACTGTCTTCGGGGGGTAAGGAACTGCCGCCGCCGGCTAGTCCGCAACCAATCGACAAGGTGGAATTAGAGGATAGCCGAAGAATTTCCTCCAAGATAGCAGAGCTGGATCGCGTTCTGGGCGGTGGTGTGGTGCCCGGTTCGGCTGTTCTCATAGGTGGCGACCCTGGGATAGGTAAGTCTACCATTTTGCTCCAGGCGCTCCATGGTCTTACGGCTGCTGAGCACCCCATCCTCTATGTATCTGGGGAAGAATCCACTGTGCAGATAAAAATGCGGTCACAGCGGTTGGGCTTGACTTCGTCACATCTGTATGTAGTGGCTGAATCAGCCTTGGAAAACATTTTGCGTCTGAGTGATGAGTTCGGTCCGGCTGTGGTAGCGGTAGATTCAATCCAAACAGTTTACACCAATCAACTGGAGTCAGCTCCGGGCAGTGTAAGTCAAGTGAGACACTGTGCCGACCGCCTTATACAAGAAGGAAAACGGAAAGGGCGGCCAACCTTTCTCGTTGGACATGTGACCAAGGAAGGTGCAATTGCAGGACCTAAGGTTCTGGAGCACATGGTGGACACAGTGCTCTACTTCGAGGGTGATCGCGGGCATGCCTTCCGCATTCTCCGAGCCACGAAAAATAGGTATGGCTCAACCAACGAGATCGGGGTATTTGAGATGAAGGACAACGGCCTTGAGGAAGTGGCCAATCCTTCAGAGCTTCTTCTGGCCGAAAGACCCCTCGATACACCAGGATCAACGGTAACGGCGGCAATGGAAGGTACCAGACCCATCCTGGTAGAGGTGCAGGCACTAACAAGTCCCTCCAGCCTGGCGGTACCAAGAAGAACATCAATGGGTATCGATCACAATCGCTTGGCCTTGCTGGTGGCGGTCTTGGAGAAGAAAGTTGGGCTTTCCATGCTACATCAAGACATATTTGTTAATGCAGTGGGAGGTGTTCGGATTGATGAACCTGCTGTGGACCTGTCAATTACTACTGCGGTAGCTTCCAGCTTCTTGGATAAACCTGTGGATACTCATACCGTTCTTTTGGGGGAGGTTGGCCTTACAGGAGAAGTCAGGGCGGTTAGCCGGACGGATATTCGGGTCAAAGAGGCGGCAAAGCTCGGTTTTCGCCGCTGTATATTACCGCGAAGCAACGCGGAACGGCTCAGGTCAATTAAGTCCATGGAGATGATTGGAGTGCAATCAGTTCAAGGTGTCCTCGAAGTCCTGTTTAAATAAAAATCTCGCCATATGCCCTCATCACCTTTCTCACTCGTGCACACCAGGGAATACCCTTTCGGAGGCTATCCAATAGCTCATTTCCCCTCCCCTGGTGGGAGGGGATAAAAGGGAGGGGGATTTATAAGGTAGCCGAAAACACACTTATTTTTTCACCCCCACCCTAGCCCTCTCCCGTTAAGGGGGAGGGTATTACAAAGTTGTTGGACAGTCTCCGAAAAGGGAATTTGGTCTTAAAGCAAAAACTTGGCCATTTAGCCAAATAGTTTTTGGCTATTTGGCCAAATGTATTTAGGGCTAAAGCCTGGCAATAACCTTAACATCCTGATTAGATTCAGTTTATCTGTTTACATGATGAGGGGCTTTCCTTGGTACTGCTTTTGCACATGGTTAACTAGCCTTTGTGGTCTCAAAACATTGAGGCGTGTGTGCTATGTATTTTTGCGATACAGGACGGAGCAAGAGAGCAGGACTCAGGATTCCCGTCGATTTCGACGTTAGGTGTGAGTTGAGCGGCTACCCAATGGTTATGGGGAGAGCCGTCAATATGAGCACAGGTGGGATTTTTATTACTTCATCAGAGCCTATTGGCATCCAGGTAAAGATGAACTTGGAATTTCTAATGCCAGAAACCCTGAACTCAGTTCAGGTTCAAGGTGAATCGGTTTGGAGCCGCCCGCATCCAGGTCAAGCAAAGCTTTGGCAGGGAACAGGCATCAGGTTTGTTTCCCTCGCGGAGCCCTATCTCAGCATGATTAGAGATTACTCATTGATTAAGCTCTACGATGAGGACTTTGTCCGAAGGGAGGGAATAGTTCAAATACTTAGTGACATTCGCAATCTTCCCCCCCTTTATCGCTTAAAGGCCTACCATATCCTGATTAGAAAAGAGAGTAAGCTTAACCTACCGTGTTAGTCCGAGCCATCTCCCAGCGAAGATAATGCACACTGGATCACAAAACTGACAGAGCTTTAGTTACTAGGCACCAGGCACTAAGCACTAGGCACTGCGGGATAATGCGGAGAGGCGAAGAAACGGCGATACGGCGATCATAGGTCTGATGTCAGTGGGCAGACGACAGATGACAGAAGACGGACGACAGAGCCATCCGAATCGTCATTCTGGTCCCACATCAAGTACGGGATAGACTCCGGCGGGAATCCAGAACTCCACTGGATACCCGCTTTCGCGGATATGACGGTTGTTTTAATAATCCTCCTGAATTCTGGATTCTGACTCCTGGCTCCTTCCTCTATGCCCTCTGCCGCTTAACTCTTACTCCCAAATCGAAGGATCTTCCAGGAGGCTTTTGAGAACTGAGACCACGTCACCGCCGCTCTGGAAGCGGTCTTCTGGAGATTTGGCCATAAGTCTGGCAACAACTGCTTCCAGTTTCGGATGGATTTGGGGATTTATTCTATTCAAAGGAGGGGGGTCCTCCGTGGTGATTTTTTTGAGAATGGCAGTAATATTTGGCCCTGTAAAGGGGCGCTGGCCGCAGAGAAGTTCATAGAACATGGCTCCTACCGAAAATAGATCCGAGCGCCCATCCACCTTCTCGAGGTCGACTTGCTCCGGAGACATGTAGCTTGGTGTACCCAAGATAGCTGCCGTTTGAGTGGCATCAGATGTGATCATCTTGGTAATACCAAAATCCATTATTTTGGGGCGCCCGTCTTTAGGCAGCATAATATTACTGGGCTTTATGTCGCGGTGAACGACTCCCTCCCTGTGGGCGTAGTCGAGGGCATGGCAGATGTAGCCAATTATGGTGGTCACTTGTCTAGGTTTAAGGAGGTTTTCCTTTGTGCAAAAGTGGCTCAGTTCTTGTCCCTCAATGAATTCCATGGCGATATAAAGATGGCCACCTTTTTCAACTACATCATATATTGTGACAATACCGGGATGTGAGAGTTGGCCGGCTACCTGGGCCTCTCTCAGGGACCTTTCTTTCAAATCTGCGAGTTGCTTGGCTCCGAGAGTTTGGTCCAATCTAATTGTCTTGATGGCTACGGACCTGCCGATTTTGGGATCCACTGCTTTGTAGACCACTCCCATGGCGCCATGACCCAATTCTGATTCAATCTGATATCGACCAACACTAGATACTTCCCCTTCAGAGGGTACTTCAGAACTTGCTCCAACCATGGTCTTCACAGGCTCAAGACGGGTTTCATCAGCCATTTCAGGTGCAATCACAGGAGAGGGCAATCTCACCACCTGTAACAGTAAGGTGAGGGAAAGGATGAGCAGGGCTGGGAAAAGGGGCCTGAACCAGAGATTGTGAGCAGTAAAGCCCCAATAGGATCCCAATAGTGCCAACCCCAGGAGAAGAAAGCAACAAAGCCAGAGCAGCCAGGATCGGCGACTACCTGCAACTGCAACAAAGGCCAGTGCACTGAGGAGCATGAATGCCACCTCAACAACACCAGTTAAATCCGACCGGCTAATAAAACGGTCGTCCAAAATATTGGCCACCACTGTGGCATGCTTTTCCACCCCTGGATATCCTGGGCCAAAGGGTGTGGGCCACAGATCATGTAGCCCCGCCGCAGCAACTCCCACAAGAACCAATTTGTCGCGAAACAATTCGGGCTTGATTTTTCCCTCCATGACATCTTTGTATGAGATGTAGGGAAAACTTTCCCTGCCGCCACTATAGTTGAGAGCGACAAATCCACGATCGTCCATGGCAACTAAATGGTTGCCAAGGAGGATGCTTTCGCTGCTATTA
>JAJDNT010000103.1 GCA_022340515.1 Deltaproteobacteria bacterium | reverse complement strand
GATGGCGGGCAGGGATTGCGGATTTGGAATTGAGGGCTTATAAAGCGGCTAGCTTTCGGATCTGTTCTGCAAAATGATTATCCATTTACATACGGATATCCCCTCATCTGTATTTTAATTGGCACAATGTTCACCATCGGTGGATTACTTATCAGTGCCAGAATTCCTGCCGAAATTAATCCTAAGGTGTCGACAACATGCGACATCTTGACGGTTCATCCAGATGAAATCGGAGTAACCCTCCTTCTTGGCACCGGTCTTGCCTAAATTTTCCACACTTTCAAAGTTTCAGAAGGCTCCTTTGACGCTGAAGATGGAGCCCTCTGGCAACCTAAAAAGAAGGGGGAGGGTTTGAAAATGAAGAAACTGTATCCTTATTTTTGTCTGGTTTTTGTCCTCGCTTTGGTTGTGCCGGCCTATGCAGGAAACGGGAATGGTGCGCCCAGTGGACCGCATTACAACCTGAACATAATCGGGGTCCCAAAAGACAAGTCCGCTGACATGGATGACAACAACGGGCACCGTATTTTCGTCAGGCTCGACGGAAAAAGCCAGATCTGGCTGCGCGAGGGTGAGGAGTTCAACGTGCTTGATGCAAACGGCACAGATGGTGACGGAGCAGAGTTTGAGCTTCCTCGTGCAGATGATGACAATGACGGAGTCACGGTGTATTCTGTTTGGGTTAGGGCCTTGGGAAAGCCAAGCGGTTCTGCCGATATAAGCACCTGTGCTATTGATCCTGATACTGGTTTAGAACATTGTGTGATGTATACACTGGAAATGCGAACGAAAGGGAAGGGGGGCAATAAGTTTGCAAATGTGTCCAAAGATCTCCTGTATATTTTCGCCGACTTAGATAGTGATGGAACAGTCGAAAGATATCCACTTTTCGATGAAGCTCTCGAAGGTTACTTTTGGGATTACGAAAACAATGGCTTGAAAATAGCCCAATTCAGATTCTACGAGATATCTACAGAAGTGCCTGCTCTATAGACGATCGAGCAACCCTAACCAACCGTATTCATAACCTTTTATTGCGAAAAGTTAAGGCAGGGTCGAAGGCCCTGCCTTTTTTCTTCTCAAAGTTTTGGTCGGTTATCGGGCCAAATCAGCTCTTGCTTTTTGGCTCCTGCACCACCTCAACCAGGAGCCCCTCGAGGGGTTCGACAAAGTTGACCAGGAGTCCCTGGACGGGGGCGGCCGCTGGCTCATCGTATATGAGATCATCCGGCGAAAAGGGCAGAGGATTCCGGACGTCCTCCACGGCAAAGGCGATGTGGTGAAGGATGGACTTGCCCCCGAGGAACTTGACCAGTCTCGACTCTGCCTCGGGGACAATGAATTCGATCATGGGAAAACCGGTGGAGAAAGCAACGGCGCACTGAAAGGTCGGCACCGGTCCCCAGACTAGTGGTTTATTGTCCTTGAGTCGCTGCCGGCAGAGTTTTTCGGCAACACTTACCGACCGCACCACCATCCCCACGTGATGGAATTTCATGATACTCCCATTCTCAGCAGGCAGCTGACATCTAGAGGTTAGGGACGCTTTTAAGTTTTTTTGTGTTGTGTGAGCGTAGCTAGTCGGATCGATCTTAATTAAGAGTCAGGCTCAGCTGGAGTTGACTGTATTCGATTCCAGCAACGCTTGGTGGCAAGTAGAGCACAGTTTAAACAAAGAGTTACGATTTCGCCTCGATCGTTTAAGAAGGCCATGGCCGCATCTGTATCTTTCCATTGTTCCGAATCATTTTCGCCAGATGTCGCCCAAAGGGGAATTCTGGTAATACTTATCTGATCCTGTCGAATCCAGGCTCCGCAAAGATAGCAAGTTTTTTCCAGCACCATGGAGAATCTCCTGCAAAGGGGCAAAGGGTGACATCCCCCAGGACAATGGGCTGCCGCTGGCTAGTCACCTACGGAGTAATAGCATTGGTCAAGTTCCCAATCCTCTCGGTCAGGATTCTCAGTGCATACCACTTCACCGAGATGATTTCTCAAGTGGTCGATTGTTTCGATGATGTTTTTAACCAGTTGCACCGGTCTTGCCGATTCTCCGTAGGATTCTGCAAGATCGTGGTGAAGTTTTCCGAAAAACTCTCTTGCATGGTAAATTTGCTGACCGGTAATTTGGTGTTGGTTAAAACTAAAACCCCCAAATACTTTGAGCATGATTTATCCTTTGTCTTAGAGAAGAAAGAGTAGCCCATTGCAGCTAGAAAGCATGATATTATCAGAGGGCAGCACTCGATACAAGGCTAAGGGTGCAAGGCAAATTGGGATGTATGATTTCGGATGGCGGTTCCTGAGGGCCAATATGACACCAAGAAACTTCAATTGTAAGCAATGCGGATACTGTTGTTTCAATCTTCTTGAAGCTTATTACACCTCTTTTCATCCCGATGATATCGAACTCTGGCGGAAAGCAAAAAGGTATGACATTCTGGCGTGGGTTGTTGTCACGCCGACGAATAACCCCTATGATAAGTATCATGGATGGATTAGCCCAATTACAGGTGAACACGTAGAAAGATGCCCTTGGTTGCGAAAGCTGCCTAATCAGAACAAGTACATTTGCCGCATTCAAGATGTAAAGCCGAAGCATTGCAGAGATTATCCAACCTCGAGAAAGCATGCCGAAGACACAGGGTGCAAAGGATTTGTATAAAGAAAGCCACAGCTCATACCGAGGCGGCTCAAAGCCGGGTTCTTTGCTGCAGGAGAGTGATCTTCGACGGGTTTGGATTTCTCGTGTGAAGTTGGAAAGGCTAAGTTTATGAAAGAGGAAAGCTCAACTATTCCCCTTGATGGGGGAGAGACGGTTTCAGGTGTCTTTACCATACCTGATGACTATGCTGCCGACCATAGCACCGGCGTCATTCTGGCCCATGGGGCGGCAAATAGTCTGGCCCATCCCCTCCTTGCCCATGTGGCGCAAGGCCTTGCCGAAGCGGGGTACCTTGTCATGCGCTTCAATTTCCTTTACCGGGAAAAAGGCCGCAAGGCGGTTGACCGTCAGGAGGTGCTGGTCCGCACCTGGCAAAGTGTCTACGGTTTTCTGGGCGATCATCCCAGGTACAGACCCAAGACTGTGGTGGCCGGTGGTAAGTCCCTTGGAGGCAGGGTCGCATCCCAGATGGCGGCAGAAGGTATTCTGCCGGCAGAGGGAATGATCTTTCTCGGTTACCCCCTCCATCCTCCAGGTAAGAAGGAGAAACTGCGAGATGCACACCTCTATCGGATCAATATCCCCATGCTCTTTTTTGCCGGGACCCGTGATTCTCTTTGCGACCTGGAGTTGCTGCGAAGCGTTCTGGGGAGGTTAGCTGTCCCCTGGCAGCTCGAGACTATAGAAGGTGCTGACCACTCTTTCCGGGTGCCCAAATCTGCCGGCGTGACTGCAGATGAAATACACCAGAGCATCACAGATAAAGCCAGCCGCTGGCTGCAGGCCACTCTCAGCTCAGGCATGGGAAAGAAATAGACAACCGGTCCGATAAGTTGCCATGACAAGGTAAATCTGATCTGCCCATTCTTCGAAAAAACCGCTTAGAAAATTCCTTGGGCCTATGATAAAAGAAAAGCATCTTTGTTGGCCGAGGACCACACCTTTCGAATTTTTACTCACCGGCTAGCCTGCATAATTCACGAATCTTTGAGATTCGTGAATTGGCACCCGCAACAAATTGAAAATTTTTGTTGCGGGTTTCGACAGGATGCCACGCACCCGCTCAAGGCTAGCCCTGAGCGGAGGACTGAAAAGGCCGGAGTCGAAGCCCGAAGGGTGGATTGTTCATGGAGCCAGGAGGGATTCATGAATAATCCGGGCTAGGCAAGCTCTTCTGCAAAAAAGCCTATTTCAAAGGAGTTTGACCCATGATTAAGGAAATCACGGCGCAGGAACTCAATTCCGAGCAATTCATCAATGAGAAGATCAAAGACATCCAGGACACAGTTGGGGGCGGAATGGCGATCAATGCGCTTTCGGGAGGCGTCGATTCATCCACGGTGACCATGCTTGGCCATCGAGCGCTGGGAAAGAACCTCAAGACAGTTTTTGTTGAAAACGGCCTCATGCGTGAAGGAGAGGCCGAGAAGGTGGTGGCTCTTTTCCAGGGGTTCGGTGTCGAGGTAGAGGTGGTCGATGCGCGTCAAGAGTTCTTTGCTGCCCTCGAAGGGGTCGCCGATCCGGAAGAGAAGCGCGAGGCCATTACCCAGACCTTTTACCGAACCGTGTTCGGCCGCGTAGTCAAGGAAAGTGGAGCAAAGTATCTACTGCAGGGAACTATCCTGACCGACGTCGACGAAACCGTAGCAGGGATAAAGCGGCAGCACAATGTGTTCGAGCAACTCGGCATCGACCCGCAAGCAGCCTTCGGCTACCGGATCATAGAACCGCTCGTTCAGCTTCGCAAGGACGGGGTTAGAATGATTGGCAAGGCTCTGGGTCTTCCGGCTGAACTGTTCGAACGCATCCCCTTTCCGGGACCGGCTCTTGCCGCCCGCGTGATAGGCGCGGTGACCCCAGAGCGCATCGAGACGGTGCGCAAAGCAACGGTCATTGTCGAGGAGTTGCTGAAAACCACCGATGCATTCCAGTACATGGCCATCCTTCATGAAGACCGCGTCACCGGCATGCGCGACGGTAATCGTGATTTTGGCCAACAGATTGAGGTGCGTTGCTGGGAAAGCGTGGATGCGCGGACGGCAACACCGACTCGTCTCTCATTCGAGGTTCTTGAGAAGCTCGCCAGCGAGATTATCCGCGAGGTCCCCGGCATTGTCAGCGTCACTTACAACATAGCAACGAAACCCCCTTCAACCATCGAGGCGGTATAAGGCAACTAACAGCTTACAGCAGGCAGCCATTTCAACTAGGCACTAAGTGATGAGTGCAGCGCCTGTTGTGGTGCGTCCCTGATAGACCCTTTTCTCTAGCCACTATAGCATCCAAACAATTACCTGGGGAACTCTTTGTCTCCTGAAGACCGGCAGCACATTTTCAGGGCTGATTGCGAATTCCTCATGAGCCCTACGCTTTCCTCAGCCAGAGTAGTATGCTACCTTTTGTGATAGGGGAATTTTCCTGAGGAGATCCGTATGCGTTATGTAGGTCCTATCTACCGTCCTCCCAGCGAGGCCGACAGCTTGCTTATTCAGGCAACCATCGGCTGTCCGCACAACAAGTGCACCTTTTGTATGGTCTACAAGAAAGGTCCAGCCTATTCGGTTCGCCCCGTAGCCGAAATCAAGGAAGACCTGGAAACTGCCCATGGTCAGCTCGGCGGGAAGATACACAGCCTTTTCTTCCCCGCAGGTAATACCATTGCCATGCCCACTGCAGCGCTGGCCGAGATCTGTCGGTATGCCCACCAACTCTTTCCTCAGCTTGAACGTATCACCGTGTACGGTTCTTCCCGGTACATTTACCGCAAAGGCTACGAGAAGTTGAAGGAGCTCGCTGAGGCTGGCCTATCACGGATCCACGTGGGCCTGGAAACCGGTGATGATGACATCCTAAAGACCATTAAAAAAGGCACTACGGCGAGGGAACAGATTCAGGCTGGACTGTGGGTGAAGGAAGCAGGAATAGAACTGAGCGAGTACGTAATACTGGGTATTGGCGGAAAAGACCGCAGTGAACAACACGCCCTCAAAACCGCCAGTGTGCTAAACGCCATTGCACCGGACTTTGTCCGGCTTCGTACTTTTGTCCCCAAAATCAACACCCTTCTCCTTCACCAGATCCGCAAGGGACGTTTTCAGATGCTCTCCCCCAAAGAAGTACTTTTGGAAACCAGATTACTTCTAGACAACCTCAACTGTCCCACTCTCCTGTACAGCGATCACTACACCAATTACCTAAATCTGGAAGGCCGAATACCAGCTGACAAAGAGCGGCTTCTCTCTTCGATTGACGAGGCCCTGGCCTGGGATGAAAGTCATTTCCGCCCCTTTTTCGTTGGCACCCAGTGACAGCGACGATGGGGAAGCAAGGGGCATAGGGCGTAGGGCGTAGGGCATAGAGCATAGAGCATTGGGTTAGAGGACAGACGGCAGACGACGGAGGACTATTCGTCAGTTGTCCGTGGTCCGCTGTCAGTTGCTAAAGAAGCTTATGGCAGGGAGCAAGATAATTTGGGTCGCTTGCCTTCGGCGTCACTACGCTTCGCTGTCATTTGTTGTAAGAGGTGAGACGGAGGTTGCATTTCTTGCCTTTGTGTCCACCTTGACAGCTCTCAATGTTCTGTGCCAATCTTTGAGATAGAGAATCTATCTCGGATCTCTCAATGAACCTATAACAAGATGTTGCCGTTTCTTTCCATATTTAGAGAAAGGTTTTTCCTATGAGAGTTGCCTTGCGTCTTGCTATGGTTTTATGCGTGGTGGCAGTCATGGCATCTGGCGTAGGATTCATTTCTTCCGTGTATAAACCGGGGGGAACTGCGGCTTACGGACAAACTAAAAAAGGAGTTATGGCAATGACCCTAAAGATTACATCTCCCATGTTTGCACAAAATGAAGAGATTCCATCAAAATACACCTGTGACGGTAAGGATATCTCACCGGCCATTGAGTGGTCCGGGCTTCCTGAAGGGACCAGGAGTATCGCACTGATTGTAGACGACCCTGATGCGCCTGACCCTGCCGCACCTAGAATGACCTGGGTCCACTGGGTGCTTTATAACATTCCTCCCAGTGCCACCGGCTTGCCCGAAGCTGTGAAGTCCCAAGATCTTCCGCAGGGTACCAAAGAAGGGTTAAACGACTGGAAACGCACTGGCTATGGTGGACCCTGTCCTCCCATCGGTCGCCATCGCTATTTTCACAAAGTGTATGCCCTGGACCTTGTCCTTCCAGACCTAGGAAAGCCGACCAAGAAGGATCTGGAGAAGGCTATGGAGGGACACATACTTGCTAAAACAGAACTGGTGGGAACTTATAAGCGTTCCCGGTAAATTTTTACGAGCTATAGCCGCAGGGCGCAGGGGAGTGAGACGATTGCGGATTTCGCCCGCCCGCCCCGGCTGAAGCCTCGTGATGCCGGGCAGGGATTGCGGTCTGCGGATCCGTGGTCGGGCCAAGCTAACTTCGAAATGAAGACACGTAGAGGTCGGACTAGGCTAATATTAGATGAATGCTATGATATTTGTTGAATGGTGAAAAGATGGAAAAAATTTATAATGGTAAAAAGAAAACAAAATTAGGTACGGGAAAAAGGCCCGCTGTTGTCAATGTGCAAACGGAAGAAAGATTGAAAGAGGTAGCATCGATATTTGAAGAAAAGGGTTGGAAATATACAATTGGCTTGAAACCAGATAAACCAGAGGACATTACCGATCTAGAAATATTGTTAGATACACCGAAAACAGTGATAGCCGAAAAGAAAATCGGACGTAATGAACCCTGCCCATGTGGCAGCGGCAAAAAGTACAAAAAATGCTGTGGTAAATAAGGCTATTTCCCTCTCAATTTTGGCCATTTCGCCTGGTCCTCTCCATGTTTGCCTTGCCGGCTCACAGTGAGCAATCGGTTTTTTGCAATTCATTTGGTGAAACTGAATAGGAGGTGTGATACCTTTGAAATCCACCTTGCTTGCGGGTTGGCACTGACAGTCTGGTAAACAAAAACAGGGGAATAGATGAAAGAAAAGCATGTCGCCAAGATCTCTGCGGAACTGAAGCTTAAGGCACAACAGGTTCTGGCTACTGCCGCGTTGCTCGATGAAGGGGCCACTGTCCCTTTTGTTGCCCGCTATCGCAAAGAAGCGACTGGTTCCCTGGATGAGGTTGCGATAACAACAATCCGCGACCGTCTCCATCAACTGCGGGAACTTGACAAAAGGAGGGAGGTAATCCTCAAATCTCTCCAGGAGCGAGAGCTCATTACGGAGGAGCTGAAAGACAAAATCCTGGCAGCAGAGACCCTTACCATTCTGGAGGACATTTATCTACCTTACCGACCAAAACGGCGCACCCGGGCCACCGTTGCCAGGGAGAAAGGGTTGGAACCCCTTGCCTTAAAACTTTTGGCCCAGGAACAGAGCACAGACCCCAGTACTGAGGCTGAAGCCTTTGTCAAACCTGAGAAAGAAGTGGAGACGATCGAAGCTGCCCTGGCCGGTGCGCGGGACATTATCGCCGAGTGGGTTAGCGAGGATGAGGTTGCCCGGGCGAAAATGAGGGCATTATACGCTGAAAAGGGAATATTCCAGGCCAGGGTGGTTCCAGGCAAGGAGGCCGAGGGAAACAAGTACAGGGACTATTTCGACTGGCAGGAGCCGGTATCAAAGGCACCTTCTCATAGAATTCTTGCCATGCGGCGAGGCGAAAAGGAAGGTGTTCTTACACTCCGGGTCTATCCCCCGGAGGCTGATGCCCTGAACCTGCTGGAAACCCGTTTTGTCAAGGGGGAAGGGGCTGCTTCCCAGCAGGTGAGGGCCGCGGTGCAAGACGGCTACAAACGGCTCCTGTCTCCGTCAATGGAGACGGAGATCCGCAAATCAACCAAAGAGCGAGCCGATGCAAAGGCTATCCGTGTTTTTGCGGACAATCTCCGTCAGCTACTTTTAGCTCCGCCCCTTGGAAGGAAAAACGTCCTGGCCATAGATCCAGGACTTCGCACTGGCTGCAAAGTAGTTTGTCTAGATCAGCAGGGAAAGCTGCTCAACACCGATACGATCTATCCCTTTAGCTCCGAAGAGAGCAAGTTGCAGTCAGTGGCAACACTGGGAAAATTGTGCGAGCGCTATCAAGTCGAGGCCATAGCAGTGGGCAACGGCACCGGCGGACGGGAAACAGAGGCCTTGGTAAGGGATATGGACCTTAGAGGCAACATACCGGTGGTCATGGTCAACGAGAGCGGCGCCTCAGTGTATTCTGCTTCCCAGGTAGCCAGAGAGGAGTTTCCAGACCTTGATGTGTCGGTTCGGGGTGCGGTTTCCATTGGTAGACGACTTGTGGATCCTTTGGCGGAATTGGTGAAAATTGACCCCAAATCCATTGGAGTGGGCCAATATCAGCACGATGTGGATCAACAAGCCTTGAAGAGCAGTCTGGATGACGTGGTAATCAGCTGTGTGAACGGTGTGGGCGTGGAGGTCAACACCGCCAGCGAGCAGTTGCTCACCTATGTTTCCGGGCTGGGGCCGCAGTTGGCAAAAAGCATTATCAAATATCGAAATGAGCACGGACCGTTTCTGTCCAGAGACGATTTGCAGGAAGTACCCCGCCTGGGTCCCAAGGCATTTGAACAGGCAGCGGGTTTTTTGCGCATTAGAGATGGCAGAAATCCTCTCGATGCCACGGCTGTTCACCCTGAATCCTATCAAGTTGTGGAAGCCATGGCCGGTGATCTCGACTGTTCCATCACAGAGCTTCTTAGCGACGAGGAACTCAGGCAGAGAATCGACCTGTCCAAATATGTGACTGAAACGGCGGGCATCCCTACGCTCACTGACATTCTTGCAGAACTTGCCAAACCTGGCCGTGACCCCCGCCAGCAATTCGAGGCTTTTAGCTTCTCCGGAGAAGTGCAAAAGATAGATGACTTGCGGCCGGGCATGAGGTTGCCGGGAATAATTACTAATGTCACGGCCTTTGGGGCATTTGTCGACGTGGGAGTGCATCAGGACGGCTTGGTTCACGTGAGCCAACTTGCGGACCGTTTTGTCAAGGATCCCCGCAATGTTGTCAAGGCTCAGCAAAAAGTGACGGTTACAGTTTTGGAAGTGGATATTGAAAGAAGACGGATTTCTCTTTCTATGAAAAAGAATCCTGGCAAGTCAGCAAAAGGGGTAAAGGGAGAGGCAAAGGGTGAGGGCAAGAGCAAGGTGAAAGGGACAAGAGAGAGGAATGGTTCTGGGCCTTTCAATAACCCATTCGCCGACGCTCTCAAGAAAAAGTAAGGGGGGTCGGGTCAAGATGTCCGAGCATAGAGCACAGGGCATGGAGCATGGGGCAATTACCAGCTGACAGCTAGCAGCGGGCAGCAGGCAGCCATCTCGACTAGGCACTAGGGACTATGGACTAGGCACTTTTCAATTTCGGATTGCGGATTGCGAATTGCGAATTTGATATTTTGATTCTTTAATTTCGAATTTCGAAATTCGACGTTCGAAATGCTTCGCTGCTGACTACTGGATTCTTTGATTTTGCCCTTGGGAGAGGAGAGGGAATGGAGGTTAGAGAGGAACAATTGAAGGTGGGTTATGGATTGGCTGATTGCCTTTACTGGAATCTCTTCTTCGTTGTGCCAATAGTCACTGCTTGCGTGGGCATCCTGAGGCACTCGGTTGGGTGGATGATTATTTACCTTGTACTGACAGCACTCACATTTACCGTCGCCGTCTACAGGTTTTTCTGTACCCACTGTCCCCATTACATCAAGGGGGAGGGGAAGGTAAACTGCCTGTTTCTTAGAAGGGTGCCAAAATTCTTCAAAGAAAGACCGGGGCCTTACAGTTTTTCAGAGAAATTGGTGGTGATGATATCACTACTGATATGGGTGATCTTCCCCCTTTACTGGTTGTATAAGAGCGTGGGCCTGCTGGTGATCTACGGTGTTTCTTTGGCAGTTCTCTTGGCAACAATCAAGAGATATGAGTGCGGAAGGTGTGTTCATTTTGACTGCCCGGTGAACAGTGTGGAGGAAGAGGTGCGCACTAGCTATTTGAGAAAGGCATAGGGCATGGAGCATAGGGCAGAGAGGCACTAAGCACTACAAAGAAGTAGTCAGTAGCCAGTAGTAAGTAGCCAGCTTGGAGCTGACCGCTGATAGCTGGAAGTTAAAAAGAACCGGCAAAACTGGCTCAACCGGCATAATCGGCTAAACAGTCAGAGGGCATGGAGCATGGGGCAAGTCATTTATCATTGGGCATTTCTGCATTTCTCATTTGTCATTGGGCTTCGCCGTCATTAGGTCAGAACGCTTCGCTGTCATTTGTTGTAAGAGGTAGGGGTCGAAGGTCAGAGGTCGGAAGGCAACTAGGCACTTTTCGATTGGGGATTGGGGATTTCGGATTGCCGGTTGCGGATTGTGAGAAATAAGTATCTTCGATGCACGATAGAGCCTACTACATAGACCTGCGAGAGAAATTCAGACCCTCCAAAATCAGAGTGACTTTCGTATTGGAGTCACCGCCCGTGAGTGGTAAGTATTTTTATGATCCAAAGGGGAAAACAGGTGAACCACTTTTTTCCGCCATGATGAAAGTGATAGGCCATGAGCCGGCCACCAAAGAGGACGGCCTGGTGGCCTTCTCAAAGACAGGTTTTTTCTTGGTGAACGCCACCTACCGCCCGGTAAATCACCTAAAAAGCATGAAGAAAAGAAATGAGGCCATCCTCGCCGACCTCCCGGAACTCATCCAGGACTTGAAACACACCCTGGGAAACCAGCAAGTCAGAGTAGTCCTGGTCAAAGCCAACATTTGCCGCCTTTTAGAGGAGCCCTTGAAAACCGTTGGCTTCAGAGTAATCAACAACGGAACAGTTGTTCCTTTCCCCTCACACAACCACCAACCCAATTTTCACAAACAGATCAAGGAGGTATTAAGCAAGGCCAAAATCGGCCCGATGTCACACCTCTATTCCATTTAAAAGACCACCGAGATGCCTGCGTACAATCCCGAAGTGTTGTAATTTAATTCTAGATCATTGGTGTCCACATCCACGAAGAAGGTCCGATAGCCAGCATGAATGTCAACATAGGGTATAGGAGTAAAAGAGAGTTCAGCCTGGGCGTCAACCATGTAACCGTCCCAATAGCCCATCCCCGTTGCCAAGACCCGAGCTTCCAAGATGTCAGCGAGAATGCCCAGATGAAAATTAAGTCCTAACATTGGTACCGGAACGGTGTAGTCCTCTTTTTCACTTAAGCCGGTGGTCTCGGATCTGATCTCCGCTTCAAGATCTAAGACTCTGACCCTGCCCACAAGCCCCAGAGAAAAGCCAGCCAGGACATTTTCTAGGTCAAGGACATCGTATTGATAGGTGAAATCGTAAACATCGTAATCGAGGCTGCTCTTGATCGTGTCACCGGCAGTAAAGGTCTCGCCGCCGAAGTTGATGTCCTGGGTCAATGTCTCCCTGCCGTCGTAGTCTGCCCGATAGAATGAAAAGCTTAGATGATG
The DNA here is from genome assembly GCA_022340515.1 of Deltaproteobacteria bacterium. GTDB lineage: Bacteria > Desulfobacterota > Syntrophobacteria > BM002 > BM002 > BM002. Next base: position 4,629 of record JAJDNT010000103.1, on the reverse strand, counting down.
ATCGCCCCATCCAAGAAAAATTTCACCAAAAGGATAGTATTCGTCATCAAAACCCAGATCATCTTCCAGATCGAGTTTAGTGCCATCGAGGGAGTTGTCGCTATATTTGATGTCCCCGTCTAAAGCTGGAAACCAGTAATAGCCTCGCACCCCTGCCTCGAAGCCCTGGGCAGGCAGGGCAGTGGCCATTAAGGTCAAGGCAATGAACCATAGCATCAGTATTTTTTTCATCTCGTCCCCCTTAGAGCAAACCCTCGGTGCCCGGCAAAATGAGCACATTTACTCTTTTGCTTTTGGTCTGAAGCTTGCAGCGTTTGCAAAAATGCTACAGTTAGCCCTTATTGAGTCGAAAGCTGAAATAGTTCATTTAAATGATAAAGCAAGAGGTGTGCCAGGGAGAAAGGTAGATAATTTCTGACTATCTCTTACAATTAAGTCCTTTGACTCTGGTTCGATTTTTGCATTTTATTCTACCGTTTCTTGGGCAATTTCAACAAAAGCACGGCCAAATCTATACCTTTGCCGGAGACGTTGGACTGCTGCCGGCAAATGGTCAACGGTGAAGGTCAAGGCCAGAACTCTCTCGAGTCCTAAAATGCACAGACCAACCTATGAAAACCAGATGAACAACCATAGCCGTATATATGTTGTCGGTGGAGGGAAGGGGGGGACTGGCAAGAGTTTTATCACTGCGAGTTTGGGCACAATTCTGGCGCAACAGGGCAAAAGAGTGCTGCTAGTAGATTTAGATCTGGGGGCTGCGAATCTTCATACTTTCTTGGCCCTTGGGAAACCTCAGGTTGGCCTAAAACAATATTTAAATAAGGAAGTTCGTGATCTTAACGATGTTGTCATGCAGACAAAGCAAACAAATCTGTCAGTCATAAGTTCGTCTGGATGTTCTTTAGAGATCGCAAACCTATATTATGCCCAAAAAGTCAAACTGATAAAGGCGATAAAAAAACTGTCCTACGATTATCTTTTCATCGATTTGGGATCTGGAACTCATTATAATACATTAGATTTTTATCTTATATCAAATGAAGGAATAATCATTACAACACCTGAGCCAATATCAGTAGAAAATATGTTTCGCTTTATGAAATCTATTTATCTAAGAAAAATTAAACAAGCCCTCAGAGATAATGGTCTGAATATAATTTGTCAAGAATATCTCAAAACTGTTAAAGATTCACAAATAAGATCGTTTTCCGACATAATAAATTTCCTAAGACAATATGATGCAAAAAATGATACAAATATAGAAAGCTGCATTAAAGATCACAAAATCGGCCTAATTCTGAACCAATTCAGATGGCAAGTAGATATGAATTTTGGGCATGAGCTCACAAAGATCTGTAATAAACATCTGTATTTTGACTACCACTTCTTGGGATGTGTATCCTCAGACAACAAGATTAGCGATGCAACCATGAAGGATAGAATATTTGTAAATGAGTATGGTTATGCTAAAACAGCCACAGAACTATACGGTGTCGCCAGAAAAATACTCGATGAGTCTTACCAAGCTGAATTGTCTTTACCTTTAGTATCATGAGAAATTTTGAAGAGTTGAACTTTTACGAAATTTTAGAAATCTCGGTGGACGCGTCTTCCTTCAAAATCAGAAGGGCATATGAAAGTGCCCTTGAGGTTTATAGTAAGGAGTCCTTGCTAACGTATACGCTCTTCAGTGAAGAAGAAAGGGTAGATATTATAAGAAGGATAGAGGATGCCTACAATACATTGAGCGACAAAACCAAGAGGGCAGCGTACGATGCTTCATTGGGCAGAGCGCATAGGGCATAGAGCAGAGAGCATAGGGCATAGGGCATAGAGCATAGGGCATAGGGCATAGGGCATAGGGCATAGGGCAGAGGGCATAGGGCATAGGGCATAGGGCATAGGGCAGAGGGCATAGGGTCAAGTTCAAAGTTTAGAATTCAAAGTTTAAGGTTTGAAAATTATCCTGAGATTAACACAAAACTTGGAACCTTGAACTTGGAACTTTGAACTCAATCGAGCTGGCTAATGTGTTAAATAGGGTGTACCATAACCTTGCGATTGCCCCCATGGGCTTTGGGGCCGGTGGGGGTTTTTTATCTACTAATGCAGAAGCTTTCTGTTAAGATAGGATGCGGCTAAGCTGCAAAGAACCAGTGGGGAAATAAAAAGAAGGTTATGCGTCGAACGAAAGCATTTCTTATACATTTTTTCTCAGTATATACATTCGCTATTGGATTATATGTTTTTACATATTTTTCAATTGGTAATTTAGGTAGATTTTTTACGATCTATTTTTTAGATTTACCAAGATTTTTCTATTTTTATCTTTCAAATATCATTCACGGTCGTCCTGTTTATTCACACTATTTTATTGCACTGACCTTAATCTTGTATTATTACCTCATCACCCTACCGATATATTTTTCTATTCGCCGTAAGAAAGCTAGTTATCTTTGGCTTCAAATGGGTATTTTTATATTACATCTCGTCGTTACTGTTCTTGTTTGGTATTAACGAAAAGATAACTGTGGCGAAGAATGTTGGAGGGCAGGCCAACCCAGCTGAAAAAATGGGGAAATTCCTGCGGTGTTACCCGGTTGACTTCCTAGCTCAGATGGGATAGATGGACAAATTTCCCCCGATCTTGGGGGATGGAATATGGAGAAATATGAACCAGACCCGTAACTTCAGCATCATTGCCCACATCGATCACGGCAAGTCCACCTTGGCCGACCGCTTTATCCAGTACGCCGGTCTCGTAAGTGAGAGGGATTTCAGGGACCAGGTCCTGGACACTATGGATCTCGAGAGAGAACGGGGCATTACCATCAAGAGTCACACTATTACCCTGCCTTATACCAGTAGGACAGGACAAGACTTCGAGCTCAATCTGATCGATACCCCCGGCCACGTGGACTTCTCCTACGAGGTGTCCCGGGCCCTGACCTCCTGCGAGGGTGTGCTCTTGCTAGTGGACGCCTCCCAGGGGGTGGAGGCCCAGACCGTGGCCAACGCCTACCTGGCCATGGAGCAAGATCTCGTTATCATTCCGGTGATCAACAAGATCGATCTACCCTCAGCCGATGTGGAGCGGGTCAAGATAGAGATCGACAGGGAGCTCGGCCTTGATCCGGATGAGGCCATCCTTTGCTCCGCCAAGGAAGGGTTGGGTATAGAGGAGATTCTCGAGGCCATAGTAAACCGGATTCCGCCTCCGAAGGGGAGGGTGGACAGGCCTCTGTCGGCAATCATTTTTGACGCCAGCTACGATCCCTTTCGGGGAGCGGTCATAAGCTGCCGTGTGTTTGACGGCAAAGTGCAGGTAGGGGACAAGATCCGACTCATGTCCAACCGGGCAACCTACAGGGTCGAAGAGGTTGGTCTCTTTCGCCTGCAGCGGGAGCCACGGCGCGAACTTCCAGCAGGGGCGGCGGGTTACATCATCTGCGGGATCAAGACGGTGAGTGCCACCCGCATCGGCGACACCATCACCCTCGACGCCGAACCGGCTGCGGAACCCCTGCCCGGGTTCAAGCGGGTAAAGCCGGTGGTCTTTTCCTCCGTGTACCCCATCTCCTCGGATGATTACCACGCCCTCGCCGAGGCGCTCGAGAAATACGTGCTCAACGATGCTGCCCTGGTCTACCAAAAGGACTCTTCTGCAGCCATGGGGCAGGGTTTCCGCTGTGGTTTTCTGGGACTACTCCACCTGGAGATTGTCCAGCAGAGGCTCGAGCGGGAGTACGATCAGGCCATTATAATGACCGTGCCCAGTGTCGAGTACCGTTTCAATCTCAGGGGAGGCTCAACGGTTACTGTGGAAAACCCCCAGTACTACCCGGATCCAGCCAATATCGAAAGCGCCGAGGAACCTTATATCAAAGCGAGCATCTTCACCCCGGAGCAATACATGGGGGCGGTAATGCAGCTCTGCACAGAGCGGCGCGGCCTGAATCCCCGGTTCAATTATCCTGCACCGGGAAAGATGGAGATCATCTTTGAGATGCCTCTTGCTGAAGTGATCTACGACTTTTACGATCGATTGAAAACGGTCACCCGGGGTTACGGATCCTTTGATTACGAGCTCTTCGGCTACCGTGAGAGTCCCTTGGTCAAGCTGGACATCCTGGTGAACCGCGAGAAGGTGGACGCCCTCGCCGGCATTGTCCACCAGGACCGTGCCCGGAAGCTGGCAGTGCAGCTGTGCGATCGGCTTAAGGACGAAATTCCCAGACACCAGTTTAAGATCGCCATACAGGGGGCCGTGGGCGGTAAGATCATCGCCCGCTCGACCGTAAACGCCTTCCGTAAGGACGTGACCGCCAAACTCTACGGCGGCGACGTCACCCGGAAACGCAAGCTCCTGGAGAAGCAGAAGAAGGGCAAAAAACGCATGAAGATGGTGGGCTCGGTGATGATTCCCCAGCAGGCCTTTGTAGCGGTGCTAAGGTCTGAGAAAGACTGAGGGAAAAGGATTTCCGATTTCGGATTGATTGCCGCGTGGCGCACAGCGCAGAGCGTGAGGAGTCAGGAGCCAGAAGTCAGAGGGCAACTAGGCACTCCTTCGACAAGCTCAGGACAAGTATGGACTAGGGACTAGGCAGCGAGTCAGCATAGCGCAAG
>JAJDNT010000102.1 GCA_022340515.1 Deltaproteobacteria bacterium | reverse complement strand
AACAAATAGGTTTCGGGATGGTCCATTGCTGTAGTGCGAAAGAGTAGGATATCACCAATCTTTCCAGGATTTTCGAAGCGAGGATCATATTGGGGAAAGACCCGGTCAGTGTATTTACGGCATAGCTTATAAAGATCCTCTCTAACCCCCTGAGGCAGAATGATGGCGTTAGCTCGCTTTATCATTGATTCTTCTTCTGACCCAGGAGTTCTGCCCGCTACTATAGCGTTGAGATCAGCATGGATACAGGGATGAAAAGACAGGATCATAGAGTCTATCCAAAGTAAGAATTGCTCTATCATTTACCATGAACTATCCTGAGCAGCAACGGGCAAGGTTGAGGATTCCTGACTACTGAAACCGATCCTAAACAGTTCATCCTGTCCTTGCTGATAATAGGTCTGGGTAGGTGAATAATTCGGCAAAACATAGCAGAAAAATCCCAGTAAAGCTCACGGCAACAATCCCTCAGGACCAAGTAACTGTGGAAGCTGAAGTGAGGGCAATACCCTTACCTGCAGGGCCCCATGGCAAAGACGGAGAAATTGCCCTGCGCTATGGACCCTATCTGGAGGCGGTACATCACCTTTTGCTGAAGGATGATTACCAGAAGCTCCTGCAGGCCTTGGGTTCCCGTCTGAGTCGAGTTGTGAGTGTTGAGGAAATCGATTGTTTAGAGATCAGAAGTGAAAAACATGGTGCTTTTTATCATGTGGCCCGCGTAGATGTCTGGGTTTCAGGACAAAAGGTATCCTTCGCAGTGAACGTAGCCGCTATCCCGGAAGCAAGGAATCAGCTGGCGAGAGATTTTCGTTTATTAGAAAACTTAAATAAAAGATATAATTATCAATTTTTGCCTAATGTTTATTTCAAGGGAGCAGGATCTTATCGAGAAAAGGGGAAACCAGCAAAGTGGCTTCATATGTTCGTAGCAGAGTGGTTTAGCAACTTTCATGAGTTTCACCTGCATAGGGACGAGGTAAGAGGCTCGACTCGGGTTCTCCTGTGGGACCCGGATAGGGCATCAGTTTATCTTTCTGAACATCAGTGCCAGGAACTCTACCGACAGGCAGCTAGAATCCTAACATTATATTATGATTACAATAATTTTAAGCAAATATTTCCCTGGCATCATGCGGCTGGAGATTTTGTCCTTAAGGAAGATCAAGGGAAGGTGGATGTCCGGCTGATCACCATAAGGGACTATGGTGCAGTAGTCGATTTCACCAGTCGCAAAAAAGCAGCAAAGCTCTTGGGGTTGATTCTTTTCTTCCTTCATTTGACCATCCAGATGCGCATTGATCGTCTCGATGGAGTTGGACAAGTGGTTTGGGCAGAAGACCACTGCCTCCAGGGTACGATTGCTGGTTTTTTTGCTGGACTAGAGCAGGGAGAAGGAGGGAGCCGGAAAAACATACCTCAGGCAAAAGAAATAAGAAAGCTCTTTTGCCGTTTCTCTAGAGACGAGTGGTTGCAGTTATTGGTGAAAATGTTTAGCAACTACAAATTTTCCCAGGAGGAATTAACACTTCTAAGCCATCACGGCGATACTCACATCGACTTATTAATAGACCTGCTTGTCTCATCTGAATAGGGGCTTGTTTTATAGATTAGACGGGGTTGCTTGGTTTCCTTCACTATTCGGCAGATGAGCATGTGGATGGGGTATAGAATTATTATAATTTTAATATCTATAATAAAAATACGATTAGTTAATCTATTTTGTAAACTATTAAATGGATCTTCCGATCCTGTCTACACAAAATTTTGCCTTCTCCAGGCACACCCTTTTCCAACTTTCAACTGGAGGGTAGGGTAGGGGGGATTATATCTTTATGTTATTTATTAAGTAATATTAATTATTGTATATTATATTAATTAGTTATTGGTGTAAATCCCCTTCTCATTGTGTTTTCGGTACTGGTGCGGGGATCCATGAATTGAAGGAGATAATCAGGACCTCCAGCTTTTGAGCCCACCCCCGACATTTGGAACCCACCGAAGGGCTGCCTCGCCACCAGGGCACCGGTAATCCCCCTATTGAGATAAAGGTTTCCAACCCTGAAGTCTCTGCGGGCTTGTTCCAGGTGTTTTGGACTTCGGCTGAAAACGCCTCCAGTAAGGGCAAACCTGGTGGAATTTGCCAATTTGATTGCCTGTTCAAAGGTCTTGGCTTTTATGATGGAAAGGACCGGGCCGAAAATTTCCTCCTGGGCCAAACGATGTTCAGGCTTGATGTCGGTAAAAATAGTTAGAGGAACATAGAAACCTTGACTTGGAACATCTCTGGATATCAATATGTTACCTTCTTGTTTTCCTATTTTGATATATTCTAAAATTTTCTTCTGAGCCACTTGGTCGATAACTGGTCCCATGTAGTTAGCTGGATCTTCTGCTGGACCTATGCTTATTGATTCGGCCGCCTGGGCTAATCGCTGGACAAACTTGTCGTAAATGGGTTCTAAAACGATAGTTCTGGAGCAGGCTGAACACTTTTGCCCCTGAAAGGCAAAAGCGGAGTGAAGTATGTGGACAATAGTTTCGTCTAGGTCCGCGTCATCGTCAACAATTATGGCGTTCTTGCCACCCATTTCAGCAATAACTTTCTTGACATTGGCCTGCTGGGGCTGAATTTTGCTGGCTCTCCCTAATATGCGCAGACCAACCTCCACAGACCCGGTAAAAGCGATGACACTGACAGCAGGATGGTCCACGAGGTAATCACCTATGACCGTGCTACTTCCCGGAGTATAGTTGAAGACGCCTTGGGGTAGGCCGGCTTGCTGAAAAAGGTCGGCTAGGGTGAAGCCTGTAACAGAAGAGAGGCCTGAAGGCTTATAAATCGCACAATTCCCCGCGACGATTGCTGCTGCAGACATACCGCAACTTATAGCTAGAGGGAAGTTCCAGGGGGCAATGACCACGGCCAGACCCTTAGGTTGGTAAAAATAGTGATTCAGCTCACCAGGGGCTCTTCCTAGACGAGTTTCTTTGCCGAGCCGGATCATCTCTTTTCCATAATATTCAAGGAAATCAATAGCCTCAGCAACGTCGGCATAAGCCTGATCCCATTGCTTGCCCACTTCCAGTACTTGCCAGGCTGCTAAATTGTATATGCCTTTGCGGGCAATTTCCGCGGCTCGGAAAAGATACTGGGCTCTCTCTTTGGGTGATGTGTTTCGCCAAGAGATGAATGCTTCCTTAGCAGCTGCAATGGCGGTCTCAATCTCTTTGGTTCCTGCCTGGCACACTTGGCCTATTACTTCTGATGGCTTTGCCGGATTTACAGAGGGGAGGGTGTCTTTTGTTCTCTTTTCCTTGCCGCCAATCAACAGAGGGTAGGTGCGCCCGATCATCTGACGTACCTGGTTAATTGCTTGCGGAAATGCTGACCTTATCTCGGACTTGGTAAAGTCCACTGCAGGATGATTGATAAAGGGACTGTGGCCGTTTTTATCTTTGGCTTTTATCTCACTAGCTACACTGGCAGATTTTTCATTAGACCATTGTGCAGCTGGATCTGCCAGGAGGTTGTCTATATCCAATTTTTCGGCAAAACTTTGGCGCAGAAAGGACTCATTTGCTGTATTTTCAAGAAGTCGACGGACCAGGTAGGCCATGCCAGGGAGAAGCTCACCGTAAGGGCAATAGAGTCTCACCCGTTTTACAACCTTTTGCAGTGCTTTTCGAACCGGTTCTGCCATGCCGTAAAGAACCTGGAATTCATAGCGGTCATCGGGAACCTTTAATATTTTTGCCGTCTCCAATACTGCGGAAATGCTCCGAATATTGTGAGAGCCGCAGGCTAAGTGGCAGATGTCGTGGTTTTCCAGAATCTTTCTTGCTTGACGTTCGAAGGCCGCATCAGTCTCCGCTTTGATTGTATATACGGGCATTTCCCAACCATTTTGTTCGGCAATGACAGTTTCGTAATCCCAGTAGGCTCCTTTGACCAACCTGATGGAGAAGGGCAGACTCTCATCTCGCGCCCACTTAAGCAAGTCTTCCAAGTCCTTGTCTGTGTCCCGCAAATAGCTCTGCAGCACTAAACCAAAATCTGAATAATCCCTAAATTCTGCAGAAGAGCGCAGCCTGCGGTAGACTTCCACAGTTATGTCTTTATATTTGTGTTGTTCCATGTCGATCCTGACAAATGCTCCCATTTCCTTAGCCTTGGATAGTATGGGCTTGAAACGGTCGCAAATGGCTTTGACGGAACCCTCAAAATTGGCAGGATTAGTCTGGGAATATAAACTTGAAGGTTTGACAGAGATGTAGACTCTGGCTGCATGGCCCCAGTCCCGATTTGAGGCTGTATCCCCGAGACTTGTCCAGTTTTTTTCCTCCTTTTTCAGGCTATCAAGAAGATCGAAGTAGCTAAGCTGGTATTGTTCAGCTTCCTTCTCACTCACCGAGGCTTCTCCTAGGATGTCAACGGTAAAGGCAAAGTTGCTTTTTCGTAGTCTTGTCAATACATTAAGAGCCTCTTTGGTGTTTTCACCAATAATGAACTGTTTGGCCAAGCTTTCAATTTTGGCTCGAATAGTTTGGGCCAGAATTTTGCCAGCAACCTTGCCACCCAAGCCGGCGGTTTTGGCGCCCCACTTTAGTACCGAGGGGATGTCCTCGTTCTGGTGGGCGAAATATTCTCGGAGATGACGACTGAGAGATTCGCTAGTGGTCAAATAGGGCAGTACATCGACAAAACGAAAGAGTTGGACCTTGAAGTTGTCATTACTCATGCACCAATCCATGAGTTTTCCGGTCCACCAGTCCTTATGGAATATGCTTGGGCTTTCGTCTTTCATGATCTCAAAAAATTCAACACCACGAGCCCTGATCAGCGACTCTAACTCTTTGCTGTACATCTTGCCATCCTCCAATACTGATAAAGGATAACCCGAGATAGTTTATGTTTTTACCATAAAATTTTATTATATCACTAAGTTATTGATGTTTTTTCCCTCAAAGCGACTACGGTTCAGACTCTTTCATAATTCTTTATTATTATAACAGTAACCTGCTAACGGCAGGGAGGATGGAGGGCCAGAAATGGTTTGAATTTAGGAGGGTGTATGGGCCTTTTGCCTGATAACCAT
>JAJDNT010000076.1 GCA_022340515.1 Deltaproteobacteria bacterium | reverse complement strand
AGTCTATCTCTTGGCGAGGTTCCACCCAATCCTCGGCGGCACTATCCCCTGGGAGACGCTCATGATCGGTGTGGGTGTTGTGACCATGCTCGTTGGCGCCATCATGGCCACGGGACAGCGTGACCTCAAGCGGATTCTGGCCTATTCCACCATCAGCGTTCTCGGCATACTCACCACGCTTCTCGGCGTGGGTACCGTGCTGGCCGTTGAGGCTGCAGTAGTATTTCTCGTAGCTCACGCCCTCTACAAGGCGGCTCTTTTCATGGTCGCCGGCAATATCGACCACGAAACGGGTACCCGTGACGTGACCCGCCTCGGTGGCCTCCGCTCGCTCATGCCAATCACGGCAATTTCCGGCATCCTTGCTTCTCTCAGTAAGGCGGGCGCACCGCCTCTTTTTGGTTTTCTCGGCAAAGAGGCTCTCTACACCGCCAAACTGAACATTGAAACCATAGGAGTCTTGCTGATCATTGCTGCAGTATTGGCCAATGTGTTGTTAGTCGCCATGTCAATAGTTGTGGCTGCGTGGCCGTTTTTCGGATCTTTTGGAGAAACTCCCAAGTCCCCTCACGAAGCCCCATTCTCCATGCTCCTTGGACCACTCCTACTTGCCGGCCTCGGGATGTTTGTCGGTATCATTCCTGGTGTGTTCGATAGCAGTATTGGATCGGCCATGGCAACCGCCATCCTCGGGTTTCCAGTAGAGATGAAGCTGAAGCTTTGGCACGGATTCAGCCCGGAGTCCGTTTTCGTCATGACACTTAGCGGTGTTACCCTGGCAACAGGATTTGTCCTGTTCAAGAAGCTGCGACCCTGGTTTACCCACACCCTGGAACTCGCCTGTCGTCTGGAGCCCTGGGGGCCAGGCATCCACCGGGCTTGGCAAGAGGGTAGACTGCTTCATGAACTCACATGCAGGCTGGAGCCATTTGGACCGACCCGGGCATACGAAGGTATTCTGACGGGGCTTACTCGCAGTGCACAAGGTGTAACTCGCCTCATCCAGAGTGGTTACTTGCGCCGTTATATACTCATCACAATCCTTGCTTTAGCGGCTCTTGTTTCCTATCCCCTTGTCCAAAGCCTGGAGCCACAGCTCTCCGCAAATGCTTGGCAGATCCGACCGTACGAAGCGGTGGTAGCCCTGTTAACCCTGGCAGGTGCTATTGCTACGGTTCGGGCACGATATCGGTTGACCGGTGTCGCTGCCCTGGGGGTTACTGGCCTGGGTATCGCTCTCACCTTTGTCATCTTTGGAGCTCCCGACCTGGCAATTACCCAGGTAATGGTCGAGACGCTTACCGTGATACTTTTTGTCCTTGTCTTCTACCACCTGCCACCATTCGTCTCAAGGAGCACCAGACTGCAACGATGTCGCGACCTCGCCATTTCCATTGCAGCCGGGCTGGTAATGGCATTAGTTGTTTTGGCAACCACGTCCATACACCTGGAACCAGTTCTCACTGATTTCTTTGCCCAGCAAAGCCTGTCCGCGGCCTATGGTCGAAACATAGTAAATGTCATCCTGGTGGATTTCCGCGCCCTCGACACCCTTGGCGAAATTACCGTTCTGGCGGTAGCGGGCTTAGGTGTCTACGCGCTGCTTCGCCTCAAAGCCTGGCACCAAAAGGAGGTGGAGAAATGAAGTCGCTTATTCTCCAAACTGCCAGCCGTTACCTCATGGTCCTCTTGGTTATCTTCTCGGTGTTTATTCTGCTGCGGGGCCACAATGAACCTGGAGGTGGATTCGTAGGGGGCCTGCTCATCGCCGGAGCTTTTGCTCTTTATGCACTCGCTTATGAGGCAAAGGCAGCACGGCATCTTCTTCGCTTCGATCCACGTACCATAATTGGTATCGGGTTGGCCACCGCAGTCGGGAGCGGATTGGCCGCGGTGTTGTATGGCCAACCCTTCTTGGCCGGACAGTGGTTACCCTATTCCATCCCCTTTCTGGGCAAGCTTGGAACGGTTTTTTGCTTCGACCTGGGCGTCTATTTGGTGGTGCTGGGAACAACTCTGCTGGTTCTTCTCACCCTCCAAGAGGAGTGATGCTGTTATGTTCTTCCTACTTTCCTTTGTCGTGGGTGGTCTGTTCGCAGCGGGTTTCTACCTCATGCTACGCCGAAGTATGGTCAAGCTCATATTCGGACTGGTGTTGCTCTCACACGCAGCTAACTTGCTTATTTTCACAGCTGGTGGCCTGGTGAGAGCCCGGCCACCGCTGATTCCACCAGGAGATCTGGTACCGGCAAAGGAGTTTGCCGATCCGGTCCCTCAAGCACTTATACTTACCGCCATCGTCATCAGTTTCGCGGTGATTGCCTTTGCTGCCGTACTTGTAAAGCGAGTTTATCGAACTGTGGGATCGGGCGATGTGGATGAGTTAAAGGCAACCGATATATGAATAATCTGCTTGTCTTACCGATTGTCATCCCACTGCTTACTGCGGGGCTGTCCTTTATTTCCTGGAAGTCACTCCGCCTGCAGCGCATCTTGGCCCTCCTTGGTGCTGGTGCTCTGATGGTCGCCGCAACCGGTCTCTTCATCTCGGTGTATACCGATGGTATCCAGGTTCTCCAGGTGGGGAACTGGCCTGCACCCTTCGGCATTACTCTGATTGCAGACCTGTTGAGTTCCATCATGGTGGTACTCACCGCACTGGTTGGCCTGGCTGTGGCGGTCTATTCCCTTGCCGACATAGACGAACAGAGGATCTCCTTTGGCTACTTTCCCCTCTTACAAGTCCTGCTCACCGGTGTAAGTGGGGCCTTTTTGACCGGGGACCTCTTCAATTTGTATGTCTGGTTTGAAGTAATGCTCATGGCAAGCTTCGTCCTCCTGGTGCTTGGTGGTGAGTCACCCCAGGTGGAAGGCGGCATAAAATACGTCACCCTCAATTTGCTAAGTTCGGTCAGCTTCCTGGTAGCAGTGGGGATTCTTTATGCGGTAGCGCACACCTTAAATATGGCGGACCTTTCACTGAAGCTGCCTAGGATTTCCCAGACACATCCTACCTTGATTCTGAGCGTGGCTGGTCTCTTTATCATTGGTTTCGGTATCAAAGCAGGTATCTTCCCGCTTTACTTCTGGTTGCCCGCCAGTTACCACACGCCTCCTGCGGCAACGTCTGCCCTCTTTGCCGGTTTACTAACCAAGGTGGGTGTCTACGCTCTTATTCGCATTTTCACTCTTGTCTTGCCGAGGACGACCTTTTCCTACAACCTTTTACTGACACTAGCCGGTCTAACCATGATTATCGGCGTTCTGGGTGCATTTGCTCAAGTCGAAATCCGACGTATCCTCAGTTTTCATATCATCAGTCAGATTGGCTACATGATCATGGGCCTGGGGTTGCTTGCCTCAAAAGATCCAGCAGCGAGACTTCTTGCCATCGCCGCCGCTGTTTTCTACATAAGCCACCACATCATTGTCAAGACCAACCTCTTCTTGATCAGCGGCACGGTAAAGGCTTTGCGCGGAACCTATGAACTCAAGAGCCTGGGGGGTCTAGCAGCCTCATCGCCCTGGATCGCCATCCTTTTTTTGATTCCCGCACTCAGTCTTGCCGGTATGCCGCCGCTCTCAGGATTTTGGGCCAAATTAGCAATGATTAAAGCGGGCTTGCAGGCCCAGCAGTATCTCGTGGTGGTGGCGGCTCTCGCCGCCGGCCTCCTGACCCTTATGAGCATGATCAAGATCTGGGATAAGGCATTCTGGAAGCCAGCCCCGGAAGTTGTTCCCGGAGAAGGATGGCATTCCACCGGAGCCCTTACCCCGCGGCGACTGCTCCTGCTCCTAGGGCCCATTACTGCACTGGCTGCTCTCACGGTGGCCATCGGTTTACAGCCGCAACTGCTCTTCACCGTTGCTGAACGTAGCGCGACCCAGCTGCTTGACTCAAGCGCATACACCCAGGCCGTCCTCGGCGCTGGTAAGGAAGCGCTCCAGGCCATTGACCTGGTGCAAGGAGTTACCCCATGAAAGTGTTCTTGTGGAATCTCTTATTGGCGTTAATGTGGGAGGCCATGACCGGCAGGACCGATGCTGCCAACTTACTCCTCGGCTTCGCACTGGGCTATGGGATTCTGTGGTGGTTGCGACCTCTTCTTGGCACCACCCAGTACTTCAAAAAGCTGCCTGAAAGCATCCGTTTTACCTTCTTCTTTCTCCGCGAACTGATTCATTCAAACTTTCGCGTTGCTTGGGATGTTGTTACTCCGAAATCGCGACGCAAGCCCGGAATTATCGCTATACCGCTGGATGCCCGCAGTGACATAGAGATCACCTTTCTGGCAAATTTGATCACCCTTACTCCTGGGACTTTGAGCTTGGATGTCTCCGATGATCGGAATGTACTTTACGTACATGGGATGTTTGTCGAAGACCCTCAGCGTATGCGTGAGCAAATAAAGAACGGCTTTGAACGGAGGGTTCTGGAGCTACTAAGATGACCGACCATATCAATCTTTTCTTAGAAATTGACCTCAGCCTATTGGTGCTTGCTGCGGTTTTGGGATTTGTTAGGCTGCTGCGAGGACCCAGCCTGCCGGACCGTGTCGTTGCCTTTGATTTATTGGCCACAGTGGGTGTGGGGATCTCGGCTGTTTACTCAATGGCCCATAATCAGCCGGTCTTTTTGGATGTGGCTGTGGTACTAGCCTTGATCAGCTTCGTGGGTACTGTCGCCTTTGCTCGCTATATAGAGCAGAGATTGAAAGGATGAACCTTGTGAAACAATTGCTGACTTTTATTTTGGCCGGGGGCGGCAGTCTCTTCGTCTTGCTAGCTGCCATCGGCCTCTTGCGAATGCCGGACCTATTCACTCGCATGCATCCCTCCAGCAAAGCTGCAACCTTGGGGACTGTCCTGATCTTAATAGGAACCGCCGTTCACTTTGAAAATGGGGCTATCGCCGTCCGTGCGGTGTTGATTTGTTTGTTCCTTTTTCTCACGGCTCCAGTTGCATCCCACATCATTGCCCGGGCTGGATTTCTCTCCGGTGTCCCCCTAGCGGAAGAGACCGCCATCGACGAGCTCAGCGGCCACTACGACACAGAGACTCACTGTTTAAGCTGCCCGCCTGCTGGAGCTGAGGAAGAGTTGTAATGTTCAGCTCCTACGGTTAATCAATATCCTACTATTGCATACCTGAGCCGGAACAAAATCAACACCATGGCGGGACAATCCTGCCACGGCCCATGCTCTTGCTTCGGCGGCACACCGCATTGGCCTCCCAAGAAAAGGAGCGGAGCGGGATGAGCTATTCGGGCATAGGAAATTCAAAGATTGAAGGGCTGAACCCTCATGTTCAATACATACCCACCTCCTCGCCGTAAGTGATCTTTTTGATCCGAGGCGGCCCAATATCCGGTATGGTGACAATACAGATGAGACCGTACTTTGTCGGCGGGTCGCCCGTTCCGTCAACCAGCTTATACAGCTCCTCCAGATTCCGATAGTTGCCAATCCAAACCACCACACCGTTAGGGTGTTTGAGAATGAATTCATCCAGCAGCTCTTTCGCTAGTTTCTTCGGGTCGAACAAACGTCTATTGGAGATTATATTTATCTTCAGACCCAGAAGATCCGCCAAGGGCTGAGCAGTTTCTATGTTTCTCCTTAGGTTAGGACAATAGATGGCGGTAACCCCCATATTGCCGATGGCTGCCGGCAACTCAGCCGCCCGCTTTCTGCCTCGCCCGGTCAGCGGTGGATCTGTTCCGTCCACATTTGGGTCCCTTCCCCCATGTCGAAGGAGTACTATTGTGGTTTTAGTCCCAGGCGATGACTGTATGTTTGGAATAGCCTCATCATCCTTGCCGATTACGCAGGAGACGATCAGGCCGAAAACAAAACATAATAAAACAATCTTAGAGACCACTCCAAATCGCATGGCTGGCTCCATGGTGCTGAACTCCTCGTCTTTAATGGGTGATAGAGGTTACAGTGGCTCATTAATGAATCCTCGGGATTCACAAATAAGGTAGGCTAGCACAAAATAGTGAGATCGGTCAAAATGGATTAATTCAGGAGTTTCCCCAAAAATAAGTGGACCATTCTTGTAACTTCTGTTCAGTAGCCAGTTTGCCTGTCTTCACTCTCTTAGCCTCGCAAGGGCTTGCATGAGGATATGGTGCACCCTAAACAGGAAGCCTGCCAATAGATGCTGCGAATCATGTGCGTTGTGGAGTAGCTTCCCGGTGGCCTTTGTCGCTAAAATATTTTTGGGGAAGCTCCTGGGATTAATTGCTTTTCAAGGAGGAATTGATCAGGGGAAAATCTATTTCATCGACTTGAAGATCTTATTGATCTTCTCCATGATTACCCGTTCGGCGATTTCAGCTAGACGCTCTTCCACCAGCCGGTTCACTAGTACTTCAATCTTTTTGCTCAACAAATCGGCCAATTCTTCGTCGGAATTAGAAGTTGAGGTGATACCCTCAGCGCCACTCTCGCCTCTTTCCGCCACAACCATGTTCTGCTCTGTGGTCTCAAAAAGGTCTTTCGAAATTCCCGCCTCGATAGCTGCCTCTTTTGTGGCCGAATCATCGCCTCCTTCCGCGGCAATATCCATCTCCAGATCACCCAAAAGATCCTCTTCGAGCTCTCTGGGGGAATCTGCTTGGCTTTTTCTCTCAGGAACATCTCTCTGAAGCTCGAGGTCCGTGTCTAAATCAACTAATAGGTCTTCCGTCACTTCTTTTTGAGAAGCTGCCTGGTTTTCCGCTGCAACGCCTTCTAATACGAGCTCCAGGTCCTTGTCCAAATCATCGAAGAGCTCCTCCGGCAGCTTGTCCTCCACAGCCTGAGCCTTCCCAGACTTGGGTTTTTTACTTTTTACTACCTTTTTTTCTTCCGTGTTCTCGAGAAGTTTGGATGCATCCACTTCACGGGTGGCGAGGAGTTCATCAAGTGCTTTGGCAAGGTCCGAGTCCACCTTCTCCTTGTTGCTCATCTTTGCAGGCGCAACTGCAGGTTTGCCAAGAGCCTGCTTTCCTGACAACATGGCTTCAACCTCGCCCTCAGCGTCACTCATAGCGTCGATTACAGCTTTGGCCCCCTTGTTTGCAGA
>JAJDNT010000048.1 GCA_022340515.1 Deltaproteobacteria bacterium | reverse complement strand
TTTGCTATCGGCAACAATTCGGTTTTTCTCGACGCGGATACCAGAACCATGCTCGCCAGTGGGGATCCCAAAGAGCTGATTGCCAATCCACCGGACCCGAAGGTCTACAGGTTCCTCACCCGGGGAGGGGATAAGCAAGGGGCGAAATAGCCCGCTCTGGTTGAATGATAAAATGTTTCATACTGACAGGATATTGAAACTATGACAAAAAAGGCAAATCCTAAGGTCATCGGTGCTTTTGTGGTTGGAGCTGTGGTTTTGGCCACCATTGGGGTAATAGTTTTTGGTTCGGGTAAGCTCTTCGTCAGAAAGCACCTATGGGTGCTTTACTTCCCCGGTTCGGTAAAGGGGTTGACTGTTGGGGCGCCCGTGACCCTCAAGGGCGTGCAGATCGGTACGGTGATCGATATCAAGGTTGTCATTGATCGGGAGACCGTGACCTTTCATACCCCAGTGTATGTGGAAGTACTCCCGGATAGGGTAAAGGCCATGGGAGAGTATACTGCACAGGAAACAAAAAAAATTCTCGCAGATCCGGACGAGTCCATCAGACTTCTAATTGAACGTGGTCTGAGAGCCAAGCTGGAGTTGCAGAGTCTGGTCACAGGTAAGCTCCAGGTGGCATTCGACATGTATCCGGACACAGCGGTCAACTACGTCGGTCTCGACAAAAAAGTTGCTGAAATTCCCACCATTCCCACTGCCATGGAGCAATTGGCCGAGACATTGGAGAATCTTCCCATAAAGAAGATGGTTGAAGATGCCAGGAAAGCTTTGGCGTCCATAGAAAGACTGGCCAGTTCACCTGAGTTGACAGAGGCGGTTACAGCTCTTAACAAGACTCTGCAAGAGGTTGGCAAGCTGGCCCGTAATCTGGATGGCCGGGTTGGGCCTCTAGCCACCAGCATAGAGGGGACCATGAAGGATACCCAGAAGCTGGTGCAAAATGTTAATGCTCAGGTTGAGCCTACATTTACTGAATTGCAGGAGACTCTGAAGACTGCCCAAGCCTCCGTCAAGAATGCAGAAGTAGCCCTCGCCTCGGTTAGCGACGTGGTCAATCCCGACTCAACTCTCATGTATGAACTCACCAGGACTCTTGAAGGGCTGAAGGTTATGGCCGAATCCATCAATTCTCTTGCCGGCTATCTACAAAGACAGCCAGATGCCCTTATTCGCGGCAAAGTCTCTTTGGGGAGGTAAATGATGCGCTTTAATCCCTCGTGTCTGGTAGGAACCGCACTGATTGTTTTCATTGTCTCTTTTGGAGGCTGCCTGGGAACGGGCACCCAAAAGCCCACGGATTTCTACCTGCTTCAGCCCCTCAACTCATCCGTAGAAGAACATGGGGCATTAGTGGGTGAAGGAATCGTGCTCGGGGTCGGTCCCGTGAGAGTCCGAGACTATTTGAATCGGCTCCAGATTGTGACCCGTACAAGTACAAACGAGATCAAGATTCACGATTTCCATTACTGGGGAGAGCCTTTAAATAGCAATCTCACCGCCATTTTGGTTCAAAACCTCTCTGTCCTTCTTTCTACGGATCGCATCCTCATCTTCCCCTATAGGAGCAAACAGGAGCTGCCACTGGAATATCAAGTCGCTGTGGATGTAATTCGTTTTGATGGTGAACCAGGGGTAAAAGCTTCGCTGCTAGCTCAGTATTACATTCTAAAATTTGAAGGGAATGAGAGAAAACAGATTGTAACGAGACAGCCAAGTTTTAGTAAGCCCCTGGCGGACAAGAGTTTGGAAACGCTAGTTGCGGCCATGAGCGATCTGGTTGCCGACCTCAGTCGCCAAATTGCCGAAGAAATCAAGGCTGCTTCTCCCTAGATAGGAGAAAGGGTTTTCATCAACCCCAACCTCGATATTCCTCCCCCTTAATCCCCTCCCACCAGGGGAGGGGAAAGTGGTTGTTGGGTAAAAGGTTTAGGGAGATTTTGTGCTGACTATTAAATATATGATTTTATGGCATAAAAAATAATTCATTTTATGTTTTACTTTAACTAATTTAAGAGCTTCCCAAAGGCCCACCTATGAAAACTGCGAAGGTACTAACCGCTCCCAGGATGGAAAGATGTATTGGCTGCCATTCCTGCTCACTGGCCTGTGCCCGCCTGGTGCACAAAAGATTGTCCTGGGACACCGCTGGTATTCGCATTATATCCTCAGGCGGGTTATCCACAGGCTTTGAGGCAAAGTCATGCCTGGCCTGTAATCCTGCCCCTTGCGCTTTGGCCTGTCCAACAGGTGCATTCTCTCAGCGCCAAGGCGGGGGAGTGATTTTTAAGAGGAAGCTTTGCATCCAATGTGGCGACTGTGCCGAAGCCTGTCCAGTTGACGCCATTTACCTCGACGCCTCGAGCGAACCCTTTGTCTGTATCCACTGCGGCCAGTGTGTACCTTACTGCCCCCATGATTGCCTGGAACTGGCGGAGGTGGTGCTTGAGCCCTCCCCTGACAAAGAGGCTGAGGAGGAGGCGTCATGATCAGGGATCATTTTAGGATACTCACCGTGGACCTCGCTGCAGGCAAGGGTAAAGTGGTTATCCTGGACGGTCGTGATACAGAGGCTGGTGGTAGTGGGCTGGCAGCCTTGCTATTTGATAAATATGGTCACCTGAACAAACCTTGGGACGATCCGGAACAACCTCTGATTTTTACTATCGGACCGCTTACAGGGTACTTCCCTCTCATGAGTAAGACCGTGTGTGGCTTCAAGTCGCCCTACCATGATCAGTATGGAGAGAGTCACGCTGGGGGGCGTTCAGCCCTGTCTCTACGTTTTGCTGATCTGGACGGGTTGGTAATTACCGGTAAGGCCGATAGTCCAAGCTACGTCTCCATTGGCTCGCATCATCTCGAGGTCAAGGATGTTCACTATATGTGGGGCATTGACTTGCAGAGATCGGGCAAGATGCTGCGCAAGATGATTGGCGGCGCAGGCCACCGGTCAATTTTTCGCATCGGCCCCGCAGGGGAAAACCTCTCAGCCTATGCTTCTATCACTGTGGATACTTACCGTCACTTCGGTAGACTTGGCGGTGGTGCGGTTATGGGGAGCAAAAACCTCAAGGCCATTGCGATTCAGGGCGATGGAGTTTTCCAGCTGCCTGAGGGGAAAGATTACGCAGAGCTCTTCGAGGAAGTGCACAAGCAGCTCACCACCACCGACATGATGGATAAATATCACAATCTGGGCACCCCCGTTAACCTAGCCGTTCTCAATGAGCTCAAGGCTCTGCCCATCAAAAACCTTCAGCAGACCACTGATCCAAAGATCAAAACCATTTCCGGTGAAACCTTTGCCGACCATACACTTTTGCGCAACACTGCCTGTGCCGGCTGCCCTGTGGGTTGTATCCATATTGGTTTTGTTCGAGAAAAATTTATGGAACCTAACCGGTATAACTACCGTCAGGTCTCTTACGATCACGAACCCATATTTGCCACTGGTTCCATGCTCGGTATGACCGACGCCTTCAAGGTCCTTGGCATCATGGATATTGTTGAAAATATGGGGCTCGATGTGATGTCAGCAGGGGTAGCATTGGCCTGGGCTACGGAGGCGCTGGAAAAGGGTATTATTTCGGAAGAAGAAACGCTGGTTCCACTTAAATTTAACGATGCCGAAGGATACAAGGAGGCCATAGAGCATTTAGCTTTTGGCTCCAATGATTTCTATCGCCTCCTGGCGCAAGGAACCATGAAAGCGGCTGCGCACTACGGCGGGGAGGATTTTGCCTGTGTGTTGGGACAGGAAATGGCCGGCTATGCAACTGGGGAGGTCTTTTTCACCTCCCAGGCTTTGGGATTCAGACATTCCCACTTGGACAGCGGCGGCTACTCTTACGATCAAAAACACACCACAGAAAGAAAGGTAAAAGAGGCGGTGGATTTTCTGGTGAAGGACGAAGAGGGCAGGGTACTCTTGACCTCTATGGTTGCCTGCCTTTTTGCCCGTGAAGTTTACAAAGAGGAGTTACTGGCAGACTGCCTGAATTCTCTGGGGTACACAACTCTGGCCAACAACATGCAGCAGGTTGCCCAGCATATCCAAAAGCTGCGCTGGCGACTTCGGCTGGCTAGCGGTTTTGATCCGGCAGCGGTGAAGATTCCCAAGCGCTTTAACGAAGTAACCAACTGGAAGGGACCGATTGATCAAGCGTTCTTTCAAGAATTAAGAGAGGAGTATGCTAAACACATCATTGAACTGGGAAAAGAATAACCTAAAGAGGAATGATCCTCATCTCAAGGCCGTAGGTTGCAGGTGTCAGGTTTCAGGTGTCAGGAAGAAGAAACACATAGGCTGAAACCTTAGTCATTGTGACCTGTGATTCCCATCAAGTTCCGCACAGACTCAAGCGCCGTATTTCATCAATCTTCCCCCATGGGCCAGAAGCAGTGGCATTACGTCTGTACTGTGAATGCGGCCCAGCCCGCCGGTGAGAAAGGACGTCTCCCCGAAAGTTTGGCAACTATCAGTCCTTACACTTTTTGCGGCAATACAGATGGGCACTGGATGCCAGGAGTGGCTTTTGAGACTACAGGGTGTAGAGTGGTCTCCGGTGATGCAGAGAACATCAGGTTTTAGATCCACAAGACGGGGCAGTAACCGGTCGAAATGTTCGATCACCTCCACCTTACCCTCGAAGTTGCCATCTTCCCCCATTGAATCTGCCTTTTTAATATGGAGAAAGAGGAAGTCAGTGTTGTGAAGCTCACGCTCCACCAGCTCAATTTCTTCCTCAATGGTTGACTGTCCTTCCTCGATCACCCGCATGCCGGCTAGCTTAGAGACTCCCTTATACATTGGGTAGGTGGCTACGGCGCAGGCCCTCCATTTGTAAAGTTCGCAGAAATTCGGCAGGGGCTCATAAATATCAAAGCCACGCATCATGACGAAGTTAGCCTTCTGTTCATCTGCCAGTACTTCCTTGGCCTGGGCGATAAATGTGTTGGCGAGACGCGCAGCTTCCCTGGCCTCCAGAGTGGGGTTCTCATCGGTGGGTGCAACTTCTAGTGGCTTATGGCCAATTTGTTGCGGATCGCTGTCGCATAGGCGGCCGTCAAGCTTCTTCCCCCGGAAGATCGCCGCAGCCCGGTATTCTTTGACATGCTGCATCAAGACCTGGACTCCGTCTATTTCTTTTATGTTTTGGGCAAGCAACTCGGTCACCCGTT
>JAJDNT010000045.1 GCA_022340515.1 Deltaproteobacteria bacterium | reverse complement strand
TGCTGCGCCGCAATGCCTACTACCACCTGACCAATATCCTCAAAAAGACGCACCCTGCTGACATAGCCTACCTTTTCAAACTTCTAGACGACCGTTCTGCCCACAAAGTCTTCAATCTCTTACCCGATGTGGACACCGCCGCTGATGTCTTGTCGGAGATGCACCCTTCTTTCCGGAGCAAATTCATTCAAACTCTGTCCACCGACCGTCTGGTGAAGATCCTTTCTGCCATGGCGGACGACGACGCAGCAGACCTACTCGCCAGTTTCTCCGACGAGGTACGTGAGAACATCCTCGGGCTCATGTCGCACAAAGACACTGAAGAACTCTCTGAGCTGCTTCGATACCCGGAGGATTCAGCCGGTCGCATTATGACCACTGATTTTCTCTCTCTGCCAGAGAACATGAGCGCCCAAGAGGCAGTGCAGGAAGTCCGCAAGGCATCGGCAACCGAGATGGTCTTTTATCTCTACGTGGTTGATGCGGAAAAGCGGTTATCAGGCGTGGTCTCTTTGCGCCAGCTGGTAACTGCCACCGATGAGACCAGGCTTTCCCAAATAATGACCTCTGAGGTGGTCAAGGTTCATGTTAGCACTGACCAGGAGGAAGCGGCGCGAAAGGTCTCACGCTACAACATCCTGGCAGTGCCTGTTGTAGATGACAACGACACTCTTGTTGGGATTATAACTGTCGATGACGTCATTGATGTTTTGCGCGAGGAAGCCACTGAAGACATTTTGAAAATGGCGGGTACCTCAGAGGAAGAGATTAGTTCTTTTTCAGTGTGGCGCAGTGTAAGAGTTCGCCTTCCCTGGCTTTTTGCAGCTTGGATAGGAGGCGTTACTGCTATCGAGATAATAGATGGCTTTGAAGGCCAATTCAGCGAACATATTGCCCTGTTCGCCTCCCTGGCGGCTTTTATTCCAGTTATTATGGGAATGGGGGGAAACATAGGCACCCAAAGCCTATCAATCACCGTTCGGGGGCTGGCCACTGGTAGGATTGATCCCAAGTTACTATGGAAAGTAGTTTTTAAAGAAATCAGGGTGGGGCTACTGCTTGGAATAACTTATGGCTTCCTGCTTGCTCTCGTGGGCTGGTTTTTGAACAAGAGCTTGATCTTGGGTGTGGCAGTGGGTGTGGCTATGTGTGCCAATATGACCCTGGCGGCGGTGGTCGGTACTTTCTTACCCCTCATAGCGGTGAAGCTACGCATTGATCCGGCGGTGGCCTCGGGTCCCTTTGTTACTACTAGTATTGACGTCCTCGGCGTTACCCTTTTTTTCGTCACCGCTTCCCTGCTCATCCTCAACTGAGTTGCCCAGCACCGCTTAGGGTATCACCTGGCGCAATATCCGAGCGACCAAAGCAAAACACCGGTTCCTTAGATGCAGTTTGCCTCGGAGTTACTCCTGCGGGTAGTCGGATAGTATCGATGGCCCAAAGATGACCATACATGCAATTTCCGGATGAACCTCAAAAAGGATAGAAAAATCTATGAAACTCCTTTGTCCTAACAACTGTCCACCTGGTCCAGACAGTAATTTGGAATTTCGCTTGGTAGGTGTGCCAGTCAATCTCAGAGATGATTTGACCATAGATATTGATGAACTCCATAGTGCCATAATTAATACCTATAAGGGATTAATCCCGGGTGCTAAATTATTATGTGGTAGGTGCCACGAAAAAGCAGTCATAGAAAAGTAGGATTATCTCAGCAAGTTCTCCCCCCCCATATCAAAGGGGAGCCTTTGCCTCGACTGTGGTTGTGGTCGTGCTGTTGAACAGCAGAAATCGACGCATGAGCATTTCCACTGGTCCTTTGCGGAAGCGCTTCAGCCAGTTTTTACAGAACAACAGCGCCACAAGGTAGAAAAAGAGAGTCGCCCATAGGTTGACAAAGGGGGGCTCAAGTTCGTATTGTTCAATTATCCATAAGAGAAGGCTGCCCATAATTATATGGGCAACATAAAGGGTCAGAGTTGTTTGGCCCACTGAGGCAAAGAACGAAACCCAGCGGGCGTTGCCATATTTATCTGCCAATTGCATGATGAGAGCAATAACCACCAAGGCTGTCCCCATAGCCGAAATCATAAAAAGGGGCATGGGATCCCATGATGCTATTGTAAAAAATGGAAGGAGTTTTTCGACCCCCCTGCCAGGCTGGGCAGATGAAAAGAGGTAAATTCCCACCCTGGAGAGGGACTCGGCAAAAGCAACAGCACCAATCCCCGCCAAAAGAATCTTTTTTCTGAGAGCACGGTCTGAGAAGTCCTGCCGTCCGAGCCACATGCCTACGGTTATGAAAGCCATCCAAGGGATGACAGGAAAGCAACCGTTGAAGAAGAGGTGACCGATTATTCCCGGGAGATTCCAAAAACCGGCATCAGTAAAGGTATGTAAGTCCCAGCTCCTTACAAAATTAAAGGCCATGAAAACAAGAGGGCGGCAAACGACGGTAGCAGCAGTCAGTAGCCAGAGGCTTAAATTCGAAAAGGTCAACAGACAGGCTCCAAGAGCTATATAAACGGCATAGAAGTGTAAAATATCTGATATGGGCGAGATAACGAAGTTGAATAGACCGATCACTAAAAGAAATAACGAGCGCTTCAACAGGGTTGAGCGCTTGGCGTTGATTTCTGCTCTATCCTTCCTCCGGTAGACACTCCTGGTCAATAGGGAAAGGCCAGCGCCGGCCAAAACCACAAATGTTGCAGCTGCTCGCCCACGGATTATTCCTTCAACCCAATCCAGCCAATTAGGGCGGGAGCTTCCACTACCCATTAGCACTGAAAAGTTTACCAGTAGCATGCCGAATAATGCTCCAGCTCGGGCCAGATCGTATCCTACAATGCGATTGTTAGGAGGGGCTGCTCGAATTGCTGAATCCACAGGGTGTGGGAAAAAAGTTTTTTGCAAGGCTAGATCCCCAGAAGCTTGGTGGTCTATCAGATGCTCCGCAAGGGTCGAAGGTGGCTACAATTTCCACTGGCCAAAAATTTAACCTTCCATGAGCATTACTCATGCCAAAACTTAATATATTGAAATAATTAGTTATTCTGATTTGATCCATGGTTTATCGGAACTTTTGGTTCTGGAAAACAGCAAAGGCAAGGACGATTGAACTTGATCGAATGGGGGTATTTATTTGCTAAGGGCCTGGATTCAGCATAAAATTCGCGATTCGGAATTATGAATTCCGATAAAATTTAAATAGGTCCCGTGAGTTCTTTTTATGAAATTATATTGATAACTCAGCGGCTTATCTAACACAATTCCAAACCTGCCTAAAAAGGAGGGAAAGTTCTTAGCTTAATACCGGAACACAAAGTTCCGATGCTTTTACTGTCTTTGAGCAATAAAACAATAAATATCAGCAACTTGACATAATGGCACGGCCGTTGCTCTTGGGTAGATAGGAGCAAAAGAACAGCATTTAGGTTAAAAGGCGAGCCGGATATCGTCTGAGCTGGCGGGAGAGCGCGGGAAAAGATGATATCTATAATCAGAGGATGGGCAGATGACGGTTGAAGAACTACGAGCAATTGCCAAAGATTTGGGTATTGGAACAAAGAATTTGCGAAAAACGGA
>JAJDNT010000034.1 GCA_022340515.1 Deltaproteobacteria bacterium | reverse complement strand
TTGCAGGATTTTTATTATCAACGAGGCATGGCTGCCGCAAAGCTGGGTCGTTATAAACAAAGTTATGAGGATCTTCGCAAAGGTGTGAGCTTGATCGGAGATTACACCTCGAGGAGTCCTACAATTAATAAGATGCTTATGGAATCAGTTGTGGCGGAATTTCGTGTCAACAATTTCAGAGCAGGAATCGAATCTGCGGAACGGCTCCGAAAAATCTACCCCCAGTGGATAGGTCTGCACCATGTGCTAGTTAATTTCTACGCTATTATTGGCGCTCTCGAGAGCGCTGAAAGAAGCAAAGACCAGGCTACCAATATAATGCTGCAATGGCGTGATACCCCAAAGAACCAACTGTGGAGACAATATCACACCGTATGCATGAATGCCGCAATACTGGACGCTCGGGGCCATTATGAGGAAGCCGAGCCTTTACGAAGAAGAGCACTGCAGCTTGCGGCCGCGCCGACGATAAGATCACAGTATCCTCATAACGCCGTTACTGGACGGCGCGACCTTGCAATAAATCTTAGGGACCAGGGCCGCCTGGTGGAAGCAGAGGTAGAAGCACGGCAGGCATTATTGGAGTCTATTAGCTTGTCCGGCAGCAAATCCCTGCACACGCGTTACTGTGTTGAGGTGCTGGCCACCACATTGTCAAAGCAGGGGCGGCATCGCGAAGCTGAAAGGTTGTTCTACCAACTAATTAATATTTTGGAATCTGGCGGAATATCAGATGATTCCCTGGTAATGAGGTGGACTAAATATCAGCTTGGTAAGGTACTCATCGAGCTGGGTGATTGGTCAGGTGCTCTCGAAGAATTTCGCTCGGCAGGTGTTAGGCAGGAGAAAGATCCTGGTATTTTTAAGCAAAGATATCTGTTAAGTACTTACCCAGCCTTGGCTCTGTTGAGAACGGGACATTCAAAGGATGCTCTAGCATTACTTGAAAAAGCCTGTAAAGCAGCTGAACAGAACTATGGGGCAGAGCACGATAGAACAATAGAAATCTACGGTCTACTCGCAGTTGCTTTCTTCGAAACAGGTAATACTTATAAGGCATTGGACTTATTCACTAGAACCGTTCCCAACCTGCTGGAAAACAGAACTGTTGGAGCGCAACAGAAGAAGTTGATTCTGGAGCGCTACGTAGATTTGCTTGTTCGAATGAGGGGCACCTCAATTGAACGGCGAGCGGATGTGGATGCTGTGGCTGAGGCTTTTCGAATCGCGGGCGCTCTTCAGGCCCAGTCGGTCCAATACGCTCTTGCTCAAAGCCTCACACGAGCTGCGTTGAGTACCCCTGAAATGGCTGATCTGGCCAGGCGAGAACAGGACGCCAGGAAACAGATTGACGCACTGGAGAGCTTATTTTCCGAGCACTTGGCAGCGCCTGCCGATCAGCAATATCCAGAGGTTTTGGCGGAACTCCGCGAAAACATAAACAAATTGCACAATGCACATAAGGTGCTGCTCCAAGGCATTGAAAAAGAAACCCCAAAATACGCCAAGTTGCTCAATCCGCCACCGGCAACCGTGGCCGAGGTGCAGGAGCAGCTTCGCTCCGGCGAAGTGCTGGTCACTATTTATCCTACAACCTCAGAGACCTATGTATGGGCAATAACATCAGAGGGCAATGTCCACTTTGCCGTCGCACCCTTTGGCAAAGCCTATGTTAACGAAAGCGTAAGCCTCCTGCGGAGAGCTCTCGCTCCTGAGGCTCAAACCTTTGGAGATATACCCGAATTTGATCTGGCGAGGGCTTACGAGCTCTACTTCAACTTCCTCAAACCAGTCGAATCTACCTGGAAAGGGGCCAGAAACTTGATAATCGTTGCAACTGGACCTCTGGCTCAAATACCTTTTGCAATTTTACCCACTGCCCCTGTCAGTCTTGGAGAGGAAGAAGGACAACTGTTCAGTAAATATAAAAATGTGCCGTGGCTCATTCGTCGAGTTTCTATAACGAGAATTCCTACAGTATCTTCTTTTACGAGTTTACGTTCCGTTCGTAAGAGTGCTCCTTTTCGCAAACCATTTGTAGGTTTTGGCGATCCTTTTTTTAATAGAGAACAACTAGCTCAGGCGAAGGAGCAAAGAGTCGATAGTGAATTAATACTGGCAAAGCAAGGACAGGCCTTGCATGTTCGGGGTATTCGGGTTACCGAAAGCGGCACCCTTGACAATGAGACGATGACCTCGACCAATTTGGCTTTGTTGAACCGCCTCCCTGATACTAGAGAGGAAATAACAAGCATTGCCAAGGCATTGGATGCCGATTTGGCTCGAGACGTATATTTGGGTGAAATGGCCTCAGAGAGCCTGGTCAAAACAATGGATATGTCTGACCGGCGGGTAATAGCTTTTGCCACCCATGCTTTGGTGCCAGGTGATTTGGATGGTTTGGATCAACCTGCCCTTGCTCTTTCCTCACCCTTAGTTACCGGGGAGGTTGAAGATGGCCTTTTGACCATGGAAGAAATCTTTCAGTTGAAACTCGATGCCGACTGGGTGGTGCTCTCGGCTTGCAACACCGGAGCGGCGCAAGGAGCGGGGGCAGAGGCTGTGTCAGGGCTCGGCCGCGCATTTTTCTACGCTGGAACCAGGGCGCTTCTTGTAAGCATGTGGCCTGTGGAGACCACTTCGGCCAAGAAACTGACCACTGGTCTTTTCAGGCATCAGAAAAAGGATCCAAAGCTTTCCCGGGCAAGGGCACTTCGCAATTCTATGCTTGAATTGATTGATGGTCCGGGTCTGAAGGATGATGCAAACGGTAAAATTGTCGCAAGTTACGCCCATCCTATTTTTTGGGCTCCCTTTGTCATAGTGGGGGAGGGCGGCAGCGGTGTTGACTGATATTATCCCACTTCATCTTCGCAGTATTTTCACTATATTTTGTGCTCAATACTTCTAAAGAAAAAGTCTAGATTAAGGGATGTGATCTTTATTTGTCTCTTTCGCTATTTGCCTGTGCAAGCGATTTCGATATTGTGATTTTTCTTGACACATAATACCTACCTGTTTAATCTGAATCTAGTTCTGTTTCATTCTCCATCCCAACTCCGAGAGACCATCCGTTCAGTTCTGACCTCTTGTGGATCGCCTATCGCCATACTCATCTTAAGCACTGTCTTCTATCTTCAGGAGCAGGTCATGCAAGGGAGTTTCCAGAAGTTGCCGAGAGCTAGCCTCTGAGGCGTATGTTTGCTCCTTAGAGGCTTTTTTTAGTCTGTTTTTTAAGTGTACAAATAATGACTGAATTGAAACATCATTAGGAAGGGGGTAGCAAAATGCCTACGTATATTGGTCTATACAAACTGACCGATCAGGGTATTAAGAACATCAAGGAAATGCCTCAGCGCATCGAAAAGGCCATTGAGGCCTCGGAAGCAGTGGGCGGCAAACTACTTGGAGCGTACGTGGTAATGGGTGACTATGACTTAGTAAGCATTGCTGAATTTCCCAATGATGAGACGGTTTTGTCCCTCGCTCTGGCGCTTGGCGCCCAAGGCAACGTTAGGACAACAACACTCAAGGCTTTCACAAAAGAGGAGTTTGCTAAGATCGTTAAAAAATTGCCGTAGTCAAAAGAACAAAACTGTGTCTTCTAATCAGACCAACTGGTTCAGCTGAGGTGATACGGTAGAGAAACCGTAAAGCCTTAGCGAACCAAGCACCACATTTTGTAGCAGACTTTTGCGAAGTAATGTGTGAATTAAGGGATGTAATCCCCAGTGTGCTTCCTTCACTTTTTGACCCGCCCAAACTGCCTCAAGCTTGTGTTTTCGCTTGACAGCAAACATCTTAATCGCCTAATCTGAAACAAGTTCCGTTCTCTCTTTCTCTTTCCTTAGCATTTTAGAGCGATCACGCCTCTGAACCTGAACTGTGCCGGCTAGGTTTAAGCTTACAGCATCATGATGCTCTGTTCGTTTTGGTTAAACCTAATGTTTATCCGAAGAAAGGAGGCGAGCGCATATGAACTCCCCAAGTCTCTTGGATAAAACATACAACGTAATCATAGAACGCATGCGAGAGGCAGGTCAGGCACCGCACTATACTGAGATCGCTTCAGCGTTAGGCATCTCGGTAGAGGGTGCCAGAGAGGCTCTTCACGAACTGATGGCTTTGGGAATCCCAGGTATCTGGCTATCTCATGATACTGACTATATCGGCAGTTTTGCGCCATTCAGCAATCTACCGACCCAATACCGGATCACCATTGATGGAGAGAAAAAATGGTTCGGCCAGTGAGGTTTCGAGTCGCTGGCAGTTAGCTGGCTTTTTCCAGGCAAAGTAGTGAAAATCGACGCTCCCTGTCTTGATTGCGGATCAAATGTTCACGTAGAGATGAAGGACGGAGTTGTGCTAAAAGCCGATCCGGATGGGATCGCGGGGTATGTGGCCGTTCCATTCTCAAAGTGGTTAGAGCGAATTGCATATGCATGAAGCACCATGAACCTCTTCCGGTCGGAAGAGCACATTCGAAACTGGGCTCGCTTCGATCCTGCAACTGCAGAAGGCATTTTCCCTCTCGAGGACGTTGTCAGGTTGTTCACAGGGAACTTTTTTCAAAGACGGCTAGACTCTGACTACGTTTCGCATAGCCCAGAATATTTGGGCGAGTTGCTTTCAGTAATATCGGAAATTGCCAAGACGCGTCCTTTCTGGATGCCTGGTCCACACTAGCGCTGGGTTTTCAGGTTAATTTACCTATCAATTTTATAGGGCTCAACATCTCATACTTTAATCTACACACGCCCCCCTTTTGGCTTGTCCCAAGATGTAGTATTCTACCCATCAAAGTTAAAACGGTGAATTAAGAGATATAATTTTCGCTTTCCCGTCGAGCAAACTTAATTCATACATTTCATCGTTATTTACAGTTTTAGCCCGCTATCCAAATAGAAAATGTGATGAGTTCCCTCATTGGAGTACGAGGCTTGCAGATTTGGACGACTGAGGGCACGCTGTGAGATTTGACTGAGAAATATTGGTTATTGGTTACGTTTCTGCTAGAATCGGTGCGGTTCTGTATTGTACTCTACCACTTTTGGTATCTTCTTCACAAGAAGCGTTGTCGATTTGGTATTGGTAAATCTAAAGCGGCAGGACAATTATTATCATATGGTCTTGGCTTAGTAACACAGTTACCTTATTCCTAACGGGATTTCTTATTGCTAAAGAGTAGGGAATGGTGAGAAAGGTTATAAGGACATCTGCGGACGAAACGATCACACGGTTTGGGACTCTGACTGCAGCGGAGAAATACTCGACTGCTTTAGAAGGGACAAAAACACATCTAAGGGAAGTAAGGTGTATTCAGCGTGCGCTGCAAATGGTTCCTGTAGGTGGGAGGGTGCTAGATCTTCCCTGCGGAGCAGGTAGGTTGCTGCCCCCACTCACGGGGCTAGGTTTTCAGGTTGTGGCTGTCGACTCATCGCCCCATATGGTTGCCCTTGCCCGCAAACGGGCGGAAGCGAGAGGATTTCAGAAAGAAACTGAGTTTCTTGTTTCGAGTATTTTTGACACCGGTTTTAACGACGACACTTTCGACGCAGTAATTTGCAATCGATTGTTTCACC
The DNA here is from genome assembly GCA_022340515.1 of Deltaproteobacteria bacterium. Lineage (GTDB taxonomy): Bacteria > Desulfobacterota > Syntrophobacteria > BM002 > BM002 > BM002. Next base: position 1,991 of record JAJDNT010000034.1, on the reverse strand, counting down.
ACTTTAGGGAGCCGCAAATTCGCCGTGATGCCCTGAGAGAACTTCGCCGGCTCTGTGACGGAACAATTGTGGTTTCATTTTTCTGTAATCTGGCGCTTGATGCGCTAGTATTTCATCTGAAAAATGTAATTAGGCGGAAAAAGCCCTCGGACCGCATCCCAATCAGTTATGGTGTTTTTGCTCGAGATATTGATGCCTCGGGTCTTCGTATTGAGAGATCGTTGGCCACGCGACCGGGAATTTCTCGACAATGGTATTTTGTTGTCCGACGGAAATTCGTTCATTGAAAACATTTATGAACGGCCAAAAATCGCTCTTGGTATAGCTATAAAATGAAAAGACTGGATCTAGCAGACTATGAACGAATGGTTGTCGGAGCCACAGTGCTCGCTGGCGATACCCATGGCAATAAACTCCTACAACTCTCTGATGGTCTCATGCTCAAGCTTTTTCGCCGGAAACGAGGATTTTCTTCCGACGTTATATGGCCTTATGCCAAGAGATTTGCACGTGGAGCTAGAGAGCTTCGTGAACGACAGATTCAAACTGTGGAAGTGGTTGGCACATATCGGGTGAAATCTATCGGGAGAGATGCTGTGGTCTATTGTCCCCTTGAGGGCAAGTCCCTTCGGCAAGCACTGAGAGATCTCGATAATCAAAGTGACCTGATCACGCGCTTTGCGGCGTTTTTTGCGAGGCTGCACGAAAGAGGGATCTATTTCCGTGCAACTCATTTCGGGAACGTTGTTGTAACTCCCAAGGGTGAGTTCGGCTTGATTGATGTGTCAGAGGTTTACTTATCGCGATCTGCTCTGAGCCTGTCAAAACGAGTCAGAAATTTTAAGGTCATATTTCGCTATAGAGAAGATCGGGAAGCTATTTTAGCCTCTGGTTTTGAATCATTCCTAGACTCATACCTTGAAAATTCAAGTGTTTCGCCGGGCGATCGCCAATCGTTTGTCCGACGGCTCTGGGGTGTACTTCCGCTTGACATTTTATAGAGTTGATCATTTGCTAATTATTGGACTCGATTGTTAAAGAGGCACAGATCTGAATAATCATTTAAAGGGCTTGACTACTTGAGAGTCATCGATCGCCCTGAGTGTCTGGTGGTTTCTGGATTGGGTCGCAATGAGCCTAAGCAGTATGATCCGAATGCACAACAGTTTCTTGAAACTTTATATAACATACTTTAATGCACACTTTATGGTCTACGATTTACCTACCATATTTTGTGGTAAGTTAAGTGGGAGCATCTGCTTATATGTTTATATATATTATGGAGAGCAGGTGCAACCCTTCGAAGGATTTTGTAAGCTTTTAATCAATTGAGTAATACGAAAAAGACCAGGTCTCCAAGGACTAGGTTTCGGAGATTCGAAAAAATCTTCTTGGCCCACCTCTATTTTACCTCCAACTTTTAATGTAGCCTGGATGTTTCATTAATCGCTTACTGCGACCACGGATATGGCCGTCCTTCCGCGCGTCCTCGGGTGTCGGCCCCTGCAACGTGCCATTCAGGTATGCCTCGGCACCAACACCCTGTGGTTGCCCGGTGGTGCGCCCATCTTCGTGGTCTCGTGACAGCAATTCATGAAACATCCAGGCTATTGCCTCTCTGCGCTTAAGTCTGGTGCGACTCTTGCAGGTTTTATTCGATGGCGTCTGAGAATTATGGCGACGAGTCATAAGAAATTCCGCTCCAGGGATAGATTAGACCAGAAATATTCTGATCAGTTGGGTTAGAAAGGAGGCAGGCCATGATGTCGAAAAAGCTTTTGATTACTTCGTTCATTATTGCCGCAACAATAGTCGTAATGGCTGCCGGCAGCGGTTTCGCAGATGAGAGTGGCGTGAATCCAGAGGTTTACGGCACCTGGGATTTGCTCGAAGTAGAAAATCTAGGACTGAAGATCCAGTCAACCTTGACCATTCAAAAGAACCAGGTTATCGCCAATAACATTTGTTATTTCAAAGGGGAGAGCGTTGTA
>JAJDNT010000019.1 GCA_022340515.1 Deltaproteobacteria bacterium | reverse complement strand
GGACCTCACCACCTTGACGTATCAGCTTAAATTCATAAGTGCTTGGCATCGGTTCACCACGTTTTCTTCGCGACCAATAGTCTTCCATCATCTCGTATGTTTCTCTGTCAAGAAAGGTAGAATAGTGCACGCCGATAAGATCCTGCCGTGATAACCCTGTGAGATGACTCATGGCATCATTTACCATGCGGTAGCGGCCTTGTTCGTCAATCAAACAAATGGCTTCTTCTGCTTTTTCGAAGATAGACCGAAAACGCTCTTCGCTTTCATTCAAAGTCACTTGGACTCGTTTATATTCCATTGCTAGTTCTTCCAGTTCAGCAATCCGTTGGCGCATCTTGGTCAGTTTATCTTTGAGTTGCTCTGCTGTCTTCTCACTGTAGTTCATCATCGTGTACCTCCGAAAACGACACACAATCTTTGATCTATATCTTTGCCATTACATTATTAGAAACCAAATGACCTATTATTGTTCCCAATGCTCTCAAGATGCGACTTGATGGGAAGATAATGGAAGTTAGAGCTACAGTGCCTTGTGGAAAAAAGATTTCAACGCAAAAATTTGTTTTGTCAAATCATCCCATGGCCAAAAACCCTTGGCATGTCGTCATCCGCATAGCATCGCTCGCTTTCGTCAGGGCGCATGGCATCATCTTCTATTTTCCGGCGATCATAGGACGGATCGAGTACCTCGTTGTAATATTCGTGCTGAATCATGAGATTCATTATTTCGCTGGTGCCGGTCCAGATCATCCCCAGTCGGATATCCCGGAGTGCTCGTTCCACAGGGTAAACATCGGTATAGCCAATACCACCCATGATCTGCATGGCGTTGTTGACGATATCCCAGGCGGCTTCTGTGGTAAATCTTTTGGCTTCACTGACCAGGCGGCGGACGCTCGGATAGTTTTCATCAACAGCTCTGGCGGCCATGTACGTTAAAGCTCGGGCGGCGTCAAGTTGCGTGATAGAATCAGCCACCTTGAAACTGATCGCCTGGTAGTTCCGGATTTCTTGGCCAAAGGCCCGACGCTTGTTGGAATATCGGACCGCCAAATCAAGGGCGCCCCAAACCCCCAAACAGCCAGCAGCGGATGTGAGACGCTCCGGAATCATCATCTGCTGAAAGCAAAGCGCGCCACCATGCAGTTCACCTATCAAATTTTCTTTGGGCACCTTTACATCGCGAAAGACCAACCTTCCAGTACCGCCGCCGCGGCAACCCATTAAACCGTAAAGATATTCTGTTTTAACGCCGGGGCCGCGGTCCACTATCAGGAGGCTGAGCCGATTATATTTGTGTGCCTTTGGATCGAAATTTGTTTTACAGTAAACAAGAAAAAAATCAGCGCCTTCAGCGCCAACGATAAACCGTTTCATGCCGTTTACTATAAAATGATCCCCATGAAGTTCAGCCCTGGTCATAGCACCGAAGAAGTCGGATCCACCCCGTGGCTCGGTCAAAGCCTCGGCAGCCACTAATTCCCCCTCAATGTAGGGTTTAAGATATTTTTCTTTCTGCTCCTCCGTGCCAAGGAGGTTTAATGCTTCGCCCACAATGGACGGCATGACAAAAGCGCATCCTAAGGCCATGCCTAGACAGCCGATTTCTTCAGTTGCCGCAACTTCAGCGACCCAACTCATCGCTCGGCCACCGTATTCTTGGGGAAATCGTATGCCGAGTAGCCTTCTTTCAGCAAGTTTTACTACAAATTCGCGAGGATAAGTGATCTCATCCTTGTCCATTTTTCGCAAGAAGTCAGCGGAGATCTCCTCGCGGACAAACTGGCGAACCTTTTTTTTAAAATCACGTTCTTCTGAGGTGAGCATAAAATCGTACATGGCGTTTTTCCCCTCTCTGGAAGTTATGTTTTTTATCATTGATAAAAACAAGCTGGCGAATGGGTTTTTGCCTAAGTTCACAAGAGGATATTGTAAAAGTAGAAGAGTAAGTGGATAAGTACTGACAGAATGCGCAAGCGAAGGAATCTTAGATTTGTTTTAAGTTAGCAAAGAATGGACAAACCACAAAAGTAAAATCTGTCCTCTGAGCACTACCATTGAAAAATCTTACATTACATTCCTTAATTTACTCACCGTTGAGATGCACTGTGACACAAAGTGGAGGGTCAGATAGAGTTGCACTCACCTGAATAATGGTATTTGGAAATTGCCCTTGTTCAACTACCCTGGTCTCGTCGTACCGCCTAAGAGGTAAAAAAGTAGCATGAGGACTAATGCCTGAGCGATCCAACCGATAAGGCAAACACCGACAGCTCGCGCTGTACTCTTATAATCAAGAGCCTGTCTTACCGCAATTATCATTGCCACCAACATCCAAACTCCTGCCAGCAGAAAAACCAGACCGCTCAGAAAAGGTATGAGACCTAATACACGAATCAAGCCGGGAGCGCTCGAAAAACCGATAGTCCGAAGCAATTCCCCGAGATCCGCTTTGGTATTTGGCTCTGGAAGTAGTTTTGTGCCTATAAGGTAGGTCAGAAAAGCCCAGATATACCATGCCACGAGAGCTGCGATTGTCCCTATCAAGATCCCGCCAATGCCTAATTTTGCAGGAGTTCCTATTCCAGCTGCAATGCTTGCAAGAATGACAACTGCCATTGCTTGACCCATTGCTCGCTTATCAGCCTCAACCTCTTCATAAAGGTGAACATCTAGCCTGGCTGCACGGATGATGCGATCTTGGAAAGTAGCCATGCAATTCTCCTCAATGTTTTTGTGAATGCTCTAGGGGGCGCCCCACTGCCCCTTCATTCCTCCAGCCTCGCAGGCTGTTTCAATGAATTCCACAATAGAGCCACAGCCATTTTAAGACTATTAGGTTAGCTCAAAAAAGAGAAGGGAAAAAGCAGTCAAGGAGGAAACATTTTTCAAGCTGCTGATTAATAAGCAAGCATTCTCGAGAGTCTGTGGTACTATGTAACACAGACAATACTATCTGACGTTCCTTTCTAGCACAATCAGCACGGAGGTTAGGGCGATGAAAGAACTGGTTGAAATCATGGCGAAGGCACTGGTGGATTACCCTGATCAGTTAGAAATAAACGAAATCGGTGGAGGAGACACTTTGGTGATCGAGCTGAAAGCAGCCAAAGAGGACATCGGTAAAATAATCGGCAAAAAAGGCCGCAATGTCCAGGCTATGCGAACTATTTTGAATGGCGCCTCGAGAAGACTCAGGAAGCATGTGGTTCTTGAGATTATTGACCGGTGATGGCGAGTGCAGGGCCCTTAGGGGAAGATGGGAAGGCGACTTATCTGGCCACGGAAGATAAAAAAGTGGCTTTGCTTTCACTATACCTGCGATTACAGAGAAAGTTTGGCATGGGAGACCAGACCAAAACTAAGAATACCCAAGCAACACCTTTGAAACGAGTTCCGCTTATTTGCACAGATTGTGGTTGCGATCTGGGACGCTCGTCTGCCGATCAAATATTTCTTTTAAAAGACAAGGTTTATTGCCGCGGATGCAAGGCAAATTACCTTCATGCTAAAAGTTTGAAGGATCTTACGGTAAATGCATTTAAGAGCAGATAAGAAGTAGGTGATTTCAATGGAAAGCCTTACGACTAGAAGGCACCCAAGGAGAAAGCTGATCTTAACCAGCGGTTGCTCCTAAATCGCCACCTGTCATAAACTGGTTAGGAGCAAGCCGCGCCGTCGACGAAGTAGAGATTGGCCTTGGCCAACCGTTCAAGCATAGGAACCGGTGGTAAAATGAATGAAGATTATAAGACCTCCCCACCCGATATTAGAGATCCTGACTGGCTGCTGAGACGCATTCACAAGTTTCGCAAGGAAGTCCAACATGTAGAGCGGGAGTATCTCGAGCTAAGAACACTTCTGCGTGATGCCGAGGCCGCCCTTCGAGCTGAGCCCGACAATGGCGACATGCGTGTAAGGGTGCATCACTACAAAAGGAGGATGGAAGATCTTGAGAAACGGTTTCCCTGGCTTGTTTCAGGCAAAGCACCGGAAATAGCTTTCTGGGCTCCGCCGGCCGGATGAGCAAAACCGGGCAGACAGCTGCAACTAGAACAGAAGACTTTTTTGCCTTTTACTGAGCGATAAACCTTCTTCTTATTTCCTCAACCCTTCTGCGGTTGACACCCAAATCAGAATATCCCGTCCTCGATGCCGACCGCACATCTATAACCTTTTTTTCATCATCAAAAGAAAATTCCACATCATCAACAAAGCGGAAAAGAAAAGATGTAAAGGTTGCATGTATGTAGTTGTAATCAGCGGAGACAATTTCAGAGCGCTTCATCGAGTTGATCACAGAGATGAGCTTTTCTCTCGCCGCCTCTTGCGAAACCTTGTAACTAAATGGCTCCACATAGTGAGAGTTGTCTGTGCTGAGAGACGAAACACAGTTGGGAGACTTGGGGCAGGGTGCTAGCCTGTCGCTAGTTACTCCCGTTTTTACGGCTTGATCCGTCGAGCACGCCACCAGAATAAAGGTCAAGGCAAGCATTAAGGAGTATCTCCTTTTCATTGTTGGTCAACCTTTCTTGATAATCCAGCCACAGTTTTTACAACTGTTTTTCAATGGCCTCCCATATGGCTTGTTTTCTGAAACGAAAAATCCTCTGAAGCTGCACGGCAACAAGAGGATATGCAAGTTCCCCTAAGGGCCCAAGGGGAATCTGGTACCAGACCTCGTCCATGATTGTTGTATTTCCATTCTGCTCATGGAAGCGATGTATGTGCACCCAGAGCCGGTAAGGACCCTGAATCTGCTCGTCAACAAAGCGGTGTGGGGGAGACCAGTTGGTTATCCTAGAGCGCCATTTTAGCGGGAAACCAAAGAGACGTAAACGGTAATCGATCTCTTTGCCTTCAGTTATTTCAAAAGGCTGGGGGGTTAGAATGCGAAAACGTAGCTCCGGAGGGGTGATCTTTTCGAGATTGGAGGCATCAGCAAAGAAAGCAAAAGTTTGACCGATACCCAAAGGTAGAGTTACAGAAGTCTTTAACCTGTGCGTTTTCGCCATGGAATTCCCTGAAATTTACTCTCATCGAGATTAAATAACTTTTGTTATTATAAGTTAAGCGTATCTCCATTACAGTCAACCCATATGGAAGCGCAGCGTCGGTTTCTCAAACAAATGAAAGCACGGCAGGTAACCATTGTGGGTCATATCCTTGACAATGCTTTGCGTAAAGATTATCTCAAACCCAGTGAAATAAAGGAGGGCCGCTTCTTTCTCTCATGAATACAATACGACTTTCAAAAAAAATATGTAAGAACCAAATGGTAGGACTCTTTCTTCTGGTGAGTTTACTGATCCTAACCATGGGTTGCAGCACTGCCGATCTATCTTCAGACAAAGTAAAAGATCCAGAAACACAACCAACCCTGCGAGAAAAGGCGAGAGAAGTCTTGGAGAAATCTTTGAAGGCAAGAGGTGGATACAGCACATATACTTCCTACCACTCTGTCCGGTTGCAGGGCTCTGATGTATGGCACTCGAGTTTGGTAAGATTTTTTACCCCCGTTACTGAGAAAGAACAAAAGTTCGAAGTTGTGTTTTCAAGCTCAGGGAGTGACATTGACTATCTGTATCTGAGCGGTAAGCGCAAGGGAGAGCATATTGGCATTTACAAAGGAAAAACCTACAGAACTATTTGCCGAGAGAAGGAGTTTGCTGACAGTTCGAAAATTCGGCTTTATCTGGAGCCCTTAGTGCATTATTTTCAATGGCCCTATACCTTGTATGAAAGTCCCGTATTGCTCTATGCAGGCAAGAAAAATATCGCAAATGAAACGTACCATCTCCTTTTTGCAAGCTCAGGAGGGGTTGCAGCCACACCTGAAGACAATCAGTATGTTATCTACATAAATACGAGAACCTATTACGTAGATTACCTTGACTTTACCCTGCGATCGTTGTTTGAATCATACAAGGGGACCTTACATTACCGTGACCTCAGGACTGTTCAGGGTCTCGTGGTTCCATTTTTCATAGGTGTATCGGATGCGGTAGAGGACAAAGATTTCGTCCATGAATTTTATTTCAGCGAGATTCAGTTCATATCGAAAGCCCCATGAATTTATGGGCAGAAAAATAATTCTCTTTCTCTCTGTGCCCAGTGACCCAGTGGGGCTTTTTTTATCCTCGAACTAACTACAAAACGGAAGCTTTTCTCTCGATTTCTTTCAGGGCATTACGTAGAGGCAGGAAAATGGGTTGTGGAATATCCTCCAATGAGACCCACCGCCACTCCTCACAGTGGAGGGGCTCAGCAACGATTGCCTCTCCAGACTCATATTCTCCCTTGAAAAAGAGAGTAATGTAATGGAGGCCCTCTCGGGGAAAAACATCGTTGGTAAAAACCACCGGGCTTATGTTCTCGACAACGAGTCCCGTCTCTTCCAGGACTTCTCTCTTACAGCACCTTTCAAATGACTCCCCGGGTTCCAGGTGACCGCCGGGCAAAGCCCAGGTACCAGCGCCATGGGATCCTTTTCTTTTGCCCACCAGGATCTTTCCGTTCCTTTTTACGAATACGCCAACTCCCACTTGAACCCTTTTCACTGGTTACCTCCAACCTTTATAAAACCTTCACCACCACTAGGGTGATGTCGTCTTCTTGAGGCGCCTCTCCCTGAAAGATTTTTAACTCTTTTATGATATTATTTTGGATTTCTTCGGCAGACTTGGTTGCATTCCTACGAATGGTCTCTAGAAATCGATCTGAGCCGAACATTTCTCCGGACTCATTATGGGTTTCTCTTATGCCGTCGGTGCCTACCACAATTATGTTGCCCGGAGCCCAGCCCTGGTGGGTGTATTTCCGGAATTCCAAGTCCTCCACTACCCCCAGGGCCATACCTTCCCCAGTAAGCTCGAGGAAACTGTCGTCTTCGGCGTTATAGAGGATTGCCGGCTCATGACCAGCGCGAACCCAATTTAATCTTTTCCTTTCGGGTTCGATTTCCAGGAAAAACATGGTCATGAACCGTCCGCTACCCCCAACATCTCTGGCAAGCTCAAGGTTGACGTCGGAGACAATTCGAGCGATGTCGCCTCCCATGGTCACCCTCTGCCGCAAAAAAGCCCGAACCGTGGTCATGA
>JAJDNT010000008.1 GCA_022340515.1 Deltaproteobacteria bacterium | reverse complement strand
TTGCCCCTTACCAGTCGGGAGGATTTGAGCCAGAATTATCCTTATGGCTTATTTGCCGTGCCCCTAAAAGATATTGTCCGTATCCACACCGCCACTGGTACGGGAAGCAATCCAACCGTGACTGGTTACACCAACACTGATTTGGGAAACTGGACAGAAATGGTGGCCCGCGCTCTTACCGCTGCCGGGGTAAGTGCTGAAGACATCATACAGGTCTGCTTCGACCCTGGGCTTGCCAACTGGGCCAGGGAGTTCATGCGGGGGGCAGAGGCTATCCGGGCCTCGGTAATACCCATGACTCCTCTGGAAATTCCCAAACAGGTAATGGTGATGCACGACTACAAGACCTCTGTTCTGGTGACCACACCTTCTTATGCCAGGCAGTTGGTCCGGGAGATGAACAGACTCTCCATTAATCCCAATAGCCTTTCAATCAGACGAGCACTCCTTTTGGGAGAGTTCCTCAGCCAAAGCGGTCGAACCAGCCTGGAGGAGGCTCTCCACATCCAGATCCAGACCGCTTACGGCCTCAGCGAGGTGCCAGGTCCGGGCATAGCCTACGAATGCCGCGCTAGAAATGGATTGCACCTCAATGAGGATCATTTCATCGCTGAGATAATTGATCCGGAAAGGGGAGAGGTTTTATCCCCAGGCGAGACCGGGGAACTGGTTCTCACCAGCCTCACCGCCAAGGCATTTCCCCTGATTCGTTTCAAAACCGGCGACCTGGCAAGCCTGTCAACCGAGAAATGTTCCTGCACTCGCTCTTTTGCCCGGTTGGAATCTGTTCAGGGTCGTGCCGACCGCTTGGTGGTGATTCGTGGGATAAAACTGCACCCGCAACTGATTCATGCCGTCATGTCTCGTGCCTGTGAGGGAAAGATCCCAGATTATGTGGGTTTTGTTCGTCGCCTGGAAGATCTTGATGTCTTGGAAATCTTGGTAAAAGTCGACGAAGCCTGCTTTTCCGACGAGATCAAAATGCTCGAGCACCTGGTACACCTGGCACGGGGGGAGTTGGAGCAAAGTCTTGGAATTCAGGTTAAAGTCCGCTTGGTCGAGCCCGGAACCATGGCTGCCTACAGCCACCGTCCGGGTGAGATCATCGATGAACGGACCAACGGTTAGGGGTGAAAATGATGCGATAATAAGGACGCTGCGGTATCGAGCCTGGTCAAGTATACCCCCTGTATCTCCCCTCTAAAACTACCTTCTTTGAGCCCAAATCCACCGTCTAATTTAATTATCAGGGCTGAAATCAGCGGCTTATGGACTATTCCTGATTCACCATCAAGGTATTAGATGCAAGGCGCCGAGGAGCGACGACTGAGGCGTATAGGGTAATACGCCGCAAGAAGGAGTGAGCGAAGGCAACGCCGCCCTTCGACTTTGCTCAGGGCCGTGAGCCTGTCGAACGGCAGATGATGCCTTGATGGTGAATCAGGGTTGAGGCATTTTCCTTGACATTGCCCTGGTTAATCTGATAGTGAAGAAAATAGCAAAGTTACGCATTCTCTTCTAACACTACTTCCATAAGAACCTAATTATTATTCAGACAACCAGCTGACAATTACGATCAGTGGTTGAGCACAACATAATAAATAATCTGAATCCAGGGAGAAAGGAGAAGGACATGAACAAATGTCGCTTTGCGGGATGGGTAGCTGTCGTCAGTGTTTTCCTGTTGCCGCTGGTCGCCTTCGCAGGTGGCTTTGGTGTTAATGAGCAGGGGGCCAAGGCATCTGGTATGGCCAATGCCTTTGCGGCGCAGGCAGATGATCCTACGGCGGTTTATTTCAACCCGGCCGGGATTGTTCAACTTGAAGGCACTCAGGTGACGGTGGGGGCTAGCCCCGTAATCCCTGGGGCCACCTTCGAGAGCAACACCAATGATCCCGCCGTTCGCAACACCTCGCCGGGAGATACAACCAATCTAGATAACAAGGTTGTTACTGTGCCCAATGCCTACTTGACGCAGAAACTCAATGATCGCTGGAGCTTTGGCTTCGCCACTTATTCAAACTTCGGCCTCGAGACAAACTGGCCCGACGATTGGGAGGGTCGCTTCATTATCGGCGGGACCAAGGCGGAACTCACAACACTCTCGGTCAACCCGGTGCTGGCTTTCAAACCCTGGGAGCGAGTGAGTATATCCATGGGGCCTGTAATGCAGTACCTCGATGTGGACTTGCGGAAGAGCCAATTTGCCGGTGCGCTCGGAGAGACCAATGCCAAATTTACCGGAGATGACGTGGGCTGGGGCTGGAACGCGGCTATTCTTCTCTGGCTCACGGAAGATATCAAGTTTGGTGCTGCCTACCGGAGTGAAGTAAGCCATCGAATTCACGGCCAGCTTACCTTCGAGGATGATATTCCATTAGCGGGCCTGGACGACACCGGGTTCACCGCCAATTTCAAAACACCTGCCAATGCCTATATGGGGCTGGCGTGGACCTATGGTCCCCTGACCCTGGAGTTCGATTTACAGTGGACTGACTGGTCCTCCTACGAAGAGCTTAAGGCGGAATTTAATAATCCGGTTGGTGGCCAGAACGAGCTTATTGTCGAGGAGGATTGGCATGATGCCTGGGCCTATCGCTTCGGGGCTCAGTTTGCCGTGACCGAATATCTGGATGTTCGAGCCGGCATCGCCTATGACGAGAGCCCGATTCCATCTAAATCTGTCAGTCCGCGCATTCCCGGTGGCGATCGCTGGATTTACGCTGTGGGGCTAGGCGGGAACTACAAGGGATTTGGCGCTGACCTCGCTTACCAATACATAGACGCGGAAAGTGTGGACATGGGATCGAATGGGGGGGATGACTCTCCAGTACCAGGTGCTCCATTAGAGGGCAAATTCAAGGATGTGGACGCCCACATCATAGCCTTCAATCTCTCTTACAGATTCTAAGTAAAGGGCAGCGTAAAAATGGAGGGTCGAGCTTTGCTCGACCCTCCATTGTGTCCAGGGCCCATATCCGAGATAGCAGAAATCACCACCGACCCAGCCCCCCACCCCCACCCCCATCCCCACATTTCTTCAGTATAACAGTCATCTCTCCCTTTTTACCCATTTTTTGCCGTACCACTTTTGGGTAAATTTACCCATTTTTGGTACGGCGACTTTTGGGTAAAAATTTTCGAAGAGCTTACTCCTTTGAATATAATGTGAAATTGTAGAGTCTTTTTAGGTGTTGCTGGTTTTTAGGAGACTGGAGATCATCTATTCAGTTGATATATTTGGTGGCATCTGGTATTCATCAAAATTTAATACCGCAAAGAAAGTAGTTGCCCGCAGACTGGATGGAGCGCCTTGCTTCCATAGACGTTGGCTCAAACACGCTTCGGCTGCTCATTGCAAAACCGGCCGTTTCCGCACCCATCCGACCCATTTTAGTTGAAAGACGCATCACCCGTTTGGGAGAGAACTTCCTGCCGGACAAAAGTCTGAAACCACCGGCCATGGAGCGAAGTATAGCTGCACTGAAAGAATTCGTCGAGTTGATGGGCCTAATTGGTGTCTCCGACTACTCCGCTGGTGCTACGGCTGTGGTGCGAGAGGCCAGCAATGGGAGCAATTTTCTCGATTTAGTGCAGAAACAAACCGGACTAGGCGTCCGTTTGCTAAGCGGTGCTCAAGAGGCGAGTCTGTCTCTCCTTGGTGTTTCCTCGGTGATCTCGAAGAGAGAATCTGCCCTGTTGATTTTTGACATTGGAGGGGGCAGTACGGAATTGGTCTGGAAAGGTGAAGGAGATAATAGCGCCATAGAAAGTCGCAGCCTTCCTCTGGGCGTAGTGCATCTGACTGAGACCTTTTTGCAGGGAGATCCTCCAGGTCAGGAAGCGTGCTTGAAGCTGCGGGGATATGTCTCCAGTATTCTGGCGGGACTGCCCTTTATTAAAGGGTTCCATGATACACTCTGGGTGGGTACGGCCGGTAGCGTTACAACCCTGGCCAGCATGTGGTACGAATTAATTGAATACGATGCGGACAGAATAAACGGTACGGTTTTGCAAAGGACATGGCTCGCTGATCTGTGTGCAAGACTTGCTGATATGAAGCTGAGGGAAAGGAGAGAACTTAGCGGTTTAGAGCCAGGAAGAGAGGATATTATCTTGGCTGGTGGATTGGTGGCTTTGGAATTGATGGATACCTTTGGGTTTTCCCAGTTCACCGTGAGTGATGCCGGATTGCTCGAGGGACTGTTCCTTGATCTTTGCCGGACTTTATCGTAGTCGCAAAGGAATGGTTGAAATCCGGGAGTGGTTATTTTTTTCGACATGGTAGTTGTAGCAGGAGCTTTTTCCTGATAGTTTTAATAAATTTAGTTCAATACCGAAAGAGGGTTTTTTATGAGCAAGAAAATCAGCGACATACCTGTGGCCCTTACCTTTGATGATGTCCTGTTGCTTCCAGCGGCTAGCAAGGTTTTGCCCAACGAAGTGGACGTGAAAACCAGACTTAGCCGCAATATCACCATGAACATCCCTCTCCTTAGTGCCGCCATGGACACAGTCACCGAGGCTAAAACCGCCATCAGTATGGCTAGGGAGGGCGGCATTGGCATCATTCACCGGAATATGAGCGTGGATCGGCAGGCTACGGAGGTGGACAAGGTCAAGAAATCGGAAAGCGGTATGATTGTAGATCCAGTAACCATGCGCCCTGATCAAAAGATCTCCGAAGTGCTGGAAGTGATGGAACGCTACCGCATTTCCGGCGTGCCAATCGTGGAGGATGGCAGAAAACTGGTTGGCATAGTGACCAACCGGGATCTCCGCTTTGAAACCAATTTGGACCAGAAAGTTGCCAATGTCATGACCAAAAAGAATTTGGTTACCGCTTCCGAAGGCATCACCCTGGAAGAGTCCAAGGTCCTTCTCCATAAAAACCGGATCGAGAAACTTTTGGTGGTAAATGATAAGGGAGATTTGCTGGGTCTCATCACCATAAAAGACATAATGAAAATCAAGAAGTATCCAAGTGCCTGCAAAGACAAGTTTGGTCGCTTGAGGGTAGGTGCTGCAGTGGGTGTGGGGCCTGACCGCGATGGACGAGTTGAGGCTTTGGTCAAAGCCGGTGTGGACGTCATTGTGATAGATTCCGCTCACGGCCATGCGCAAGATGTGGTTAATAGTGTTCCGGCAATCAAGGGAAAGTTTCCGGGGATCGAGGTAATTGCTGGTAACGTGGCTACCGCAGATGGAGCCATAAGCTTGATCGAGGCAGGTGCCGACGCCATTAAGGTGGGTGTGGGGCCCGGCTCGATTTGCACCACTAGGGTAGTTGCAGGTGTGGGGGTGCCTCAAATTAGTGCGGTAATGGAGTGTGCCAAGGTTGCTAGGAAGCACCAGGTGCCCATCGTCGCCGATGGTGGCATCAAGTATTCTGGAGATGTGGTCAAAGCACTGGCTGCTGGGGCTGACTCGGTTATGATCGGCAGTATCTTTGCAGGCACGGATGAGAGCCCCGGGGAGACCGTTCTTTATCAGGGCCGTTCTTATAAGGTTTACCGTGGTATGGGCTCTTTGGGAGCAATGAAAGAGGGCAGCGGAGATCGTTATTTCCAAGGTGATGTGGTGGAGGAAGTGAAGCTGGTTCCGGAGGGCATCGAAGGACGGGTTCCCTACAAGGGGCCACTTGCCTCGAGCGTTTTTCAACTCATAGGGGGCCTTCGAGCGGGAATGGGTTACGTGGGTTGCGGGACCCTGGATCAACTCAGGAGGAAAGCCAAGTTTATCCGCATTACTTCCGCGGGCCTTAAAGAAAGTCATGTCCATGATGTAATCATCACCAAGGAAGCGCCGAATTATCAGATTGATTGGAAATGAGGAGCCAAATTTTAGATTTTTGTTTGCAGATTGATTAGTTTTAAAGACAATCCTGTGGCCTCTGCCGCAGCCTTTGTTTGTGCATGCGAGACAAAATGGATATTCATGACGACAAAATACTGATTCTGGATTTCGGTTCTCAGACAACCCAGCTTATAGCCAGGCGCGTGCGTGAGTCACAGGTTTACTGTGAGATTCACCCGTTCAACATGGGTCTGGATAAAATCAAGAGTTTCGGTGCCAAGGGCATAATCCTCTCAGGAGGTCCCGCCTGTGTTCTGGATGAAGGTTCGCCTACCTGTGACCGAGAAGTATTGAAGCTAAATATTCCTGTTTTGGGTATCTGTTATGGAATGCAGCTCATGACCCACTTGTTGGGAGGTGAGGTCGAGCGGTCTGCCAAGAGGGAGTATGGAAAAGCGCAACTCTTAATAGATTCCGCTGAAGACCTGTTCTTTGGCTTGGACGGGTCAGGAGAAGGGCAGGGGGAACAGGTGTGGATGAGTCACGGAGACAAGATCAAGAAACCGCCGTCCGGTTTCATTGCCCTAGCGCACAGTGGAAACTCCCCCGTGGCCGCAATGCGCCACGCCGATGCAGAGCTTTATGGTGTCCAGTTCCACCCGGAGGTTATCCATACACCCAACGGCAACAAAATGCTGCAGAATTTCCTCTTTCGCGCTTGCGGCTGTAGACCTACTTGGACAATGAAGTCTTTCGTGAACACAACTGTGGAAAGTTTGCGGAATACGATTGGATCTAAAAAAGTAATATGTGCTCTCAGTGGTGGCGTGGACAGTTCTGTGGTGGCAATGTTGCTTCACAAAGCGGTGGGTCATCAGTCCACCTGTATCTTCGTAAACAATGGGCTTTTACGCCAAGGGGAAGCGGAAGAGGTTCAAAATATTTTTCGCCATACCTTCGAGATAAATTTGGATTATGTGGATGGAGCTGATGCCTTCTTGAGCCGGCTGAAAGGTGTGACGGACCCGGAGGCGAAACGAAAAATCATCGGCAATCTTTTCATTGAAATTTTTGAGGAGGAAGCCAGTAAGATCCCAGGGGCTGAGTATCTTGCCCAGGGAACTCTTTACCCTGATGTTATAGAAAGTGTCTCCTTTAAGGGGCCCTCCGCTACCATCAAAACTCACCATAATGTGGGAGGTCTCCCTGAAGTGATGAACCTTGAACTCATCGAGCCACTTAGGGAACTATTCAAGGACGAGGTAAGAAAAGTAGGTGCAGAACTCGGGTTGCCAAAAAAGTTGATCCACAGACATCCTTTCCCGGGACCAGGTCTGGCTATCCGTATACTAGGGGAAGTGACGCCCGAGAAGTTGGAAATTCTTCGCCAGGCTGATGCTATCATTATGGAGGAGATGGAGAGCAGCGGTCTCCACGACCAGGTGTGGCAAGCATTTGCTGTGCTTTTACCGGTCCGCACCGTGGGGGTTATGGGCGATGAACGTACCTACGATCAAGTAGTTGCCATTCGTATTGTGGAGAGCGTTGACGCAATGACAGCAGACTGGGCTAGATTGGACTACCAGGTGTTGGGACAAATGTCAAACCGTATAATAAATGAAGTCAAGGGAGTTAATCGGGTGGTTTACGATATTTCCTCCAAGCCACCAAGTACAATTGAGTGGGAATAATCCCCGCCGCAATCCTTCCAACCCATGCGTCAGGCAGATTTCGTTCATCTTCACCTTCATTCCGCCTACAGCCTTTTGCAGAGCACTATAAGGCTGCCTCAGCTAGTAAAAAAAGCACGGGAATATCGGCTGCCAGCCTTGGCCATAACAGACCATGGCAATCTATTCGGCTGCATCGAATTTTATGATCTGGCTTACAGCAATGGAATCAAACCTATTATTGGCTGCGAACTGGGGGTGGACTCCTTTGAGGGAGTCGATCCAGAGCGGCCTGCCAGCTCTGGACCCGCCAACCACCTAGTACTTTTAGCGAGGAATCGAAAAGGTTATCAAAACCTTCTCCAGCTCATCACCAATGCCCATTCTCAAGGCTGGCAGCAAGAAGCACGAGTAAGCAGAAATGAGCTATATGACCAGCATCGAGGGCTTATTATCTTGAGCGGGTGCCAGGGGGGGGAAATAGCCACCTTGCTTTCTAAGGACGACCATAAGAGGGCAAAAGCACGGGCCGCCGAATACTTAGAAATTTTTGGCAGGGAAGACTTTTTTATCGAGTTACAGCCCGTGCTTACTGACCCGCAACGGTTATTGAATGAAAGGCTTCTAGCCCTGGCCCGCCAGTTGGATGTCCAAGTAGTGGCTACAGCAAATAGCCACACTCTTGAGCCCGGGGAAGTAGAGCTAATTAATATCCTGAAGGCCATAAGACTGGGAACCACTGTGAAGGAAATAGTCCCTGCGGCGGAGTGCGCTTTTCTCTCACCGGAAGAGATGAAAGTTGAATTCAGCCACCTCCCGGAAGCCGTGGCCGCCACAGTGGCCATCGCTGAGCGCTGCAATCTCGATTTGGACTTAGGTAAGATTCGGATACCGAGGTTTCCGCTGGAAAAAGGCCAGGAAGCAATGGCCCTATTGGGACAAAAGGCTTGGGCAGGACTTCAAGAACGACTTTTGGGCAATCAACTTGAGAAAGATCCAGACTACAGCCATAGATTAGAATCCGAACTGAAAAAAATTGAGCAGCTTGGTCTTGCAGACTACTTTCTTTTGGTGGCTGATTTCGTTCAGTTTGCCAGGACAAAGGGAGTTCCAGTGGGTCCCGGGAGTGGATCAGCAGGTTCCAGCCTCACTGCTTACGCTCTGGGGATCACCAAGATTGATCCGCTCAAACATGGCCTGTTGTTTGAGCGCTTGATAAATCCACTTAGCCCAGAGTTTCCCGACATGGAGCTGGGTTTTGGCATGGAGATGCGAGAAGAAGTACATCAATACCTCAGGTCAAAATATGGACAGGACCGAGTAGCGCAGATCTGCTCACTGGTTACCATGCAACTGCGTACGGCCATTCGGGATCTGAGCAAAGCCTTTGATCTGGGGCGGGAAGACCTGGAGGCCTCTGCAGAGTCCCCAGAATCGGCCAGAACAGGAGCAAGGTCATCCTCAAAGGAGCATTCTGAACGAGGGCTTTCCGCGGGAGTGGAGAGAAGGGTAATGGAATTGGCGGCAGAGCTCGAGGGTTTGCCCCGACAGGTAAGCACCCATGCCACTGGACTTATTATCGGTGATGGTCCCTTAGTTCAAGATGTCCCACTTTACCGTGGTTCCAAGGATGAGTGGGTGAGCCAGTACAATGTGCGTGCCCTGAAACGAGTTGGCTTGGTAAAGATCGATTTAATTGCGAGGAAGAGCCTAACGGTGATCCGCAAAGTAGTAGATCTTGTAGGCGACGAATACGATCTGCCCACAGCCTTGGTAAATTTATCCTGGGACGATGAATCTGCCTTCGCATTGCTTTGTCTGGGGAAGGTGGGTGGCATTCCCTATCTGGAAGCCCCAAGAGCACGAGATTTGCTTCTCAAGTGGCAGCCAGAGGGGTGGGAGGACCTGCTCGCACTATTGGCCTTGATTCGACCGGTGGCCTTAGAAAGTGGCTTGACCGAAAATCTACTTAGCACTCGTGGGCAGCCAGGATCTCAGGAATCAACTTCCCCGTCTAATGGAAAAAAGGTTTTACTTGGTGCTCAATTTCTTCTTTTTGATGTGGATCTGATAAAACTGATAGCTGAAAGCACTGGCTGGTCCGTGGAAAAGGCAGACGAAGTATGCCGCACACTGATAAGGGCTGAGGAGGAAGCACTGGAAAACATCCGGGTGGAATTTATCAAAGGAGCCGAGAATAGAGGTTCTACTAGTGAGACAGCGGAAATCACCTGGTCTGAAGTGGAAAGTTCAGCGGCCGTGGTTGCCAATAAAAACCAAAAAGTTGCTCAGGCATTCACAGTGCTACAAGCTGCCTTTTTGAAAGCTCGCTTTCCCCAGCACTACATGGCTGCCCTGTTGAGTAGTGAGCTACATCAGTATGACCTTCTTACGGCGCACATCGAGTCTTGTCGCCAGGAGGGTCTTGTATTGCTCCCTCCTGATATAAATGAAAGTGAGGTGGAATTCCGCGTTGAAAAAGAGGGTATTCGCGTTGGACTGGCAGCAATCAGACATGTGAGCAGGGCAACAGCTGCCGCCATAGTCCGGGCACGGCGTGAGAAAGGGCCATTTAGTTCTCTTTTTGAACTCTGCACTAGCTTAGATCGAGAGGATCTGGACAAGAGGGCTTTGGATTCAATAATAAAAGCGGGAGGGATGGATAGTTTTGGCTTGGGCAGACAAAGTCTACACAGGGTGCTTCCTGAATTATTGGACCAGGCTCGTCGAGGTCAGATGGCACTTTTCGACAGCCCTGGCCTAGAACCTCATCCGGACCGGGACTTGACTACTTCCCCTGACTGGGATTACTCCACCAAACTGGCTAAAGAAAAGGAGGTCCTTGGCTTTTATCTAAGCGGCCATCCCCTGGCCGAGTTTCGTTCTCTCCTGGAAAAAGTAGCACCAGGTGGGGCAGCGCGGCTAAGCGATCTTGCCGGAGATTCTCAATGCATCCTAGGGGGTGTAATTGAGGAGATCAGAATAATTAAGAGCCGCAAAGGCGAGCCCCTATACTTTTTGCGCTTAGAAGATTACACAGGCTTTGTGGAAGTGATTGTTTTTGCAGATGTTTATGCAAAATTCGAGAAATACTTGTTCAAGGGTGGACTGGCTCTGGTGCGGGGCAGGATAGCAAGAGAGCTCGATCAGGTAAGGCTGGTGGCTGAAGAGGTCATGTTTTTAGAGGAGGCAGCTGAGAAACTGGCCACCTCTGTTAGGTTGCATCTCTCGGTGGAAGGTTTCGCGAGGGAGTCGCTCGGCGATCTACAGCAGTTGATTAAATCCCAGCCAGGTCCATGCCCAGTGTACCTCCATTTTAATATTGGCCAGCATACAGAGGTTATTCAGAAACTACCGACTCCATTCAATGTTTATCCGGATAGAGATTTGATTGCGGCAATAACCGAACGATTTGGCGAGGGCTGCCTCGAGATCAGATATACCGAGGAAGAGACAGAAGAGGTATAGCCGTCAAAAGGTTCAGGGGGGATTCTCCGCAAAGAGCACAGCATTAGCATAGCGCGTGGAGCATAGGGCATAGGGAAAAAGAAGATAGAGGGAAAATAATTGAAAGTGAACAGTTGCATAACCACGGTCCTATGCCTTTACCCTTCAGCGATTTCTTTTTAGCAAACGCCGTGCGCTTTGCGTCCTTAGTGGTTGAATCGCCCGGTCATGGTCGATTATCCGTAGAGGAGTAAGTAGCGTGACAGAATATCGGGAACGGAGATATCGCCAACGGATCCACCACAAGCGATTGGTTTCCTTTACGGTGGCCGTACAAGAAACAGATCTCATGATTTTGGCTGAGTCTGACCTAAGTGAGCTGACTAGGGAGATTATTTATAAGATTCGTGGACCTCTAGAGGGATACATTGTTCGTCACCCCGAATTTCTCCAAGCTATGACCCCTTTGCCCTACGATAAACTCGCACCTCTGGTAGTAAAGGAAATGTTAGCTGCGGCACAGGTCTGTGGCAGTGGACCCATGGCTGCTGTCGCGGGAGCCATAGCAGAGCAGGTTGGGTTGGCCCTTCTGCAGGAGAGTGGTGAGGTGGTGGTGGAGAACGGCGGCGATTGTTTCATCAAGGTATATTCACCCTTGCAGATAACAATCTTTGCTGGGCGGTCAAAGTTGAGCAATACGCTGGCCCTGAAGATCCATCCGGAGAAAACGCCTTTGGGAGTGTGTACCTCATCAGGCACTGTTGGGCACTCCCAGAGCTTTGGCGTTGCTGATGCAGTGACTGTAATATCATCATCTGCGGCGTTGGCCGACGCTGCTGCAACCATGACCTGCAACCAGGTGAAAAGCGAGGGTGATATGCGTAAGGCCCTAGACTTTGCCCGAAAGATTGAGGGAGTCTTGGGAGTGGTAGTCATTGTGGGAGAGCAAATTGGTGCCTGGGGTGAGGTTGAGCTAGTGCCGATCTGAGATGAGAGATTTGAGGTTTTAGATTTTACCCAGCAAACAAAGCCCAGGCTGGGCAGGGAGGAGAGACTTAAAGGATTATTAATTCACTGCTAATTTCTCAATCTTCAGCCTGCAATCTAAATCCGCAACCTACACAGTACTTGTATTTTTGGCAAATGTTGGTATACTCGCAAAAAATTTTCCTCCGGCAGATAAGAGGGGTGAGTTCCGCCCTTTGTTGTAGGGGAAAGGTGATAGACCATGGAGAATCTATGGGCGCCGTGGCGAATGGACTACATCCTGGGCGACCGGCCATACGGCTGTATTTTTTGTCCAGAGGGCAACGGTGAAAGTGATGAAGAACGGCTCCTGCTCTATAGGGGTGACCGTTCCATGGTTGTAATGAACCGTTTCCCTTACAATAATGGCCATCTTCTCGTTGCTCCTTGGAAACACACATCTTCATTGGATGGCCTCAAAGACGAGGATCTGTTTGACCTAGTTCGAACGGTCCGCTGGTCGGTGGCCGTACTGCGCGAGACCATGAGTCCGGACGCTTTTAACGTGGGACTCAACCTCGGTACGGTGGCAGGAGCAGGCGTGGAAGCCCATGTCCATTTTCACATTGTGCCAAGGTGGAATGGTGACACCAGTTTCATGACGGTTTTGTCTGAGGTGCGGGTGGTTTCAGAGCATCTTCAACGAACCTATGAAAAGCTACTCCCCTATTTCGAAAAGGAGAAATTGAATGAAACCAGTTAAGTGGGTGGTTTTGTTGCTCTTGATAGTTCTGCTGATTGCTTTCCTCGTTCAGAATATCGACGCGATTCTTGCCCCAACCACCTTTGAGTTCAAATTGTTCGGACTTCTGCACGTCAGTTCAAAGCCCATCCCCCTTTATGGTCTGATTCTGGGTGCTGTCTTTGCCGGTGGGTTAATGACTGCCATTTACCTTGGCTTGGGCAACTTCCGTTTACGCAGCTCTCTCCGGTCTCTTCAACGAGAGAATAGCGGCTTGCAAGAAGAGCTAAATTCCCTCCGGAATCTGCCGATCACTGAGGCGGAGGTGCCAGCCAGCAGATCTGCAGAGATAGTTGGCACTGGTTCTGCGGAGGAGGCGGAAGAGGAAAACACCGGGTAAACTGGCGTGATGGATGGATGCGAACACCCTACATATTGGGGGAATCGAATTTAATATTCTCGCCCTTTTAGGTTTTACCGCCATCTTGGGCCTCGTCATAGGCTATTTCCTCGGTAAGCGCAAACAATTCACTGATTCTTCACGGAAGCAGTCAAACTCACCTGAAGACTACTCTGTCTTCTTCAAGGGAATCCAGTACATTCTTGCCAATGAAACCGACCAAGCCATTGAGGCTTTTAGCAGAGCAGTGCAGGTGAACTCTGAGACCATTGAGACCTACGTGACCCTGGGTAACCTATTCCGGGTGAAGGGAGAAATAGACAGAGCCATCCGCATAAGGCAAACCATTCTTTTGAGGGAAAAGGTGGACGAGAAAACCAAACTACAGGCTCTGTTTGATATGGGCATGGATTACAAGCAAGGCGGTTTCCTGCAGAGAGCGATCTCGACTTTCGAAGAGGTGCTTCGCCGCGCCCCCAAGTGGTTGGACGCCTACAAAGAACTGGAAGGTCTGTATGAGGCCACCCATGATTGGCAACGGGCTTATGAAATCCAAAAAGAGATTGGCAAGTTGAGCAATAGAAATAATCACCACATTATGGCTCATTTGAAAACAGAGCAAGCCAAGATAGAAATGGAGAAAGGTAACCTGGATAGTGCTAATGCCCATCTGAAAAAGGCATTATCTCTGGATCCCACCTGTGTGGACGCCAGCTTGCAGTTAGGGTCTCTATACTGGTTAAAGAACAAAAAGAAAAAAGCGCTGGCCACCTGGAAAAAACTGATCAAGAACAATCCCAGGTGGGCCCACTTGATTCTTAATCGCTTAGAGGAGCAAGATGGCATGGAGGCTGATGAGGCGAAGGTGTTCGAATTTCTTGAAAAGATTGCAGAAGAGAATTTGGATCCTTTAGCACGGTTGGCTCTGGCCCGGTGTTTTATGAAACGTGACAGGAGAGAACAAGGCCTTGCCTCTTTGAGGCGGGCCCTGGAGATAAAACCTGATCTGGGAGAGGCGCGCAAGATACTGGGCGAGGTGTTGTTGGAGAATGGCGATGAAAAGGGCGCATTGTCTGAGTACCGTATTCTGCTTGACCACCTCGGGCCCACCACAAAGAGTTATCGTTGCCAACAGTGCGGGCTGGAAAGTGACAAGATTGCCTGGAAGTGTCCGGGTTGCCATAATTGGGATACCGTTCAACCTAGGAAGGTCGCCGCTGATTGATATTTAGGGTGTTAAGATTTCGGATTTCGGATTTTAGATTGCAGATTGAGGATTTGAGATTAGGACAGCGAACTGGTAGGCTTCCCAAATCTACAATCTTAAATCTAAGATCTCCTTTGAGGATAGATTAGAGCCACGTCCTGTGGACGTGGATTTTTTCTATTAAGGTAAATCCAAGATGAACAAAGTCACCCCCATGATCCAACAATACCTGGAGATCAAAGAGAGCTATCCAGACGCCATACTCTTCTACCGAATGGGGGATTTCTACGAAATGTTTTTTGAGGATGCCGTAGTGGCATCTCGAGAACTTGAGATTACCCTCACCTCTCGGGACAAACAAGCAGAAGATCCAATCCCCATGTGTGGCGTTCCTCACCATGCAGTGGAAGCTTACATTGCCAAGCTCTTGGAGCGGGATTACAAAGTGGCTTTGTGTGAACAGGTGGAAGATCCTCGCCAGGCAAAGGGATTGGTACGCCGTGAGGTAGTTCGCGTGATCACACCGGGAACTCTTTTGGACAGTCTCGATGGCAAGAGTCCCAATCATCTCGCTGCTGTTCATTTTTCTTCCGGGGAAAATTACGGCTTGGCCTTCCTGGACCTCTCAACTGCTGACTTTCGTATGACCCAAACTGAGAACATGACATGGCTCCTCGAAGAATTGGGTCGGGTGGAACCCCGGGAGCTCCTGGTGGCTGAGGATACTGAGTTTGATTCAACTTGGTGGCATTCTCAGGTGGGAGAATGTGTTGTGCAAGTATTGGAGCCCGAGTCATTTGAATTCTCTAGAGCACACCAGCGGCTCCTTGATCAGTTTCAGGTACACTCCCTGGAAGGTTTTGGTATTCGCGATCTACCGTTGGCCGTAAGCGCTGCCGGAGCAATTCTCGACTACGTAAAGCGGACTCAGCTGCAGGCTGCCGAGCATATTAGAAGGATTGTTCCCTACCACCGTAGCGATTATATGATCGTAGACGAGGTTACTGCCCGCCATTTGGAACTTTTCCGTTCTTGGTACGATGGCAGTCGCAGAGGCACCCTCCTGGAACTTTTGGACAAAGCGGTCACCTCCATGGGAGGTCGATTGCTGCGGGCTTGGATGCACTATCCTCTGATTCAGATAGAGGCCATTGAAGCGCGCCAGGATGCTATTAGCTGTTTTCGCGAGCATGAAGCCATACGCGCGCAGGTAAGGCAACAACTGGAGAGGGTTTATGATCTGGAGCGTCTCAATAGTAAGGTTGCTATGGGTTCGGCTACTCCGCGGGACCTTGCCGCCTTGAGGCGGTCTTTTCAATCTCTACCTCGAATTAAACATCTACTGAGCTATCTGGAAGATCGGACCCTGTCTGCCCTCATAAGCAGATTGGACTCCTTGGAAGATCTCGCCGAGTTACTTCATCAGGCTCTCATCGATAACCCTCCGCCGACTCTGGCAGAGGGTGGCTTAATCCGCCCAGGGTACAACGAGGAACTGGATCGGCTACTTAGTTTAAGTCGAGACACCAAGAAATGGATTGCCCAGTTGGAAGCAGAGGAGCGGCAACAAACAGGTATTGGCACGTTAAAGGTAGGTTACAACAAGGTCTTTGGCTACTACCTGGAGGTGTCAAAGGCCAACTTGAGTTCGGTGCCCGAGCGCTACATCCGTAAGCAGACATTGGTCAACGCCGAGCGCTATATAACGGAAGAATTAAAGGAATATGAGATCCAGGTACTAAGTGCGGATGAAAAGAGAATTCGCCTTGAGGAAGAACTCTTTCTGACACTCCGGGCCGAGGTCGCCAGTCACGGCGAACGCATTCAATCAACAGCCTCTGTGATAGCAGAACTGGACGTACTGGCAGCTCTAGCCGAGGTTGCTAATCAGCGAAACTACTGTAGACCTGAGATAGAAGACGGAGGTGAAGTCAATATTAGAGAGGGGCGCCATCCCATGGTAGAGGCAGCCCAACCCAAAGGTAGTTTTGTTCCAAATGATGTGGCACTGGATAATGTCAGCCAACAGATTATAATCATCACGGGACCCAATATGGCAGGAAAGTCCACCGTTCTCAGACAGGTGGCGCTCATTGTTCTCATGGCGCAAATGGGGGCACCCGTGCCAGCAAGCTCAGCTAGGATAGGAGTTGTGGACCGCATTTTTACCAGGGTAGGTGCCACCGACGAATTGACCCGCGGGCGGAGCACTTTCATGGTTGAAATGCAAGAGACTGCCCACATTCTTCATCAGGCTACGGACAGGAGTCTGGTGATTTTGGATGAAATTGGCCGGGGGACTAGTACCTTTGATGGCTTGAGCATTGCCTGGGCAGTAGCCGAATTCCTCCATAATTGGCAAGGCAAGGGAATCAAAACGCTTTTCGCTACCCATTACCATGAATTGACCGACCTTGCTGTCACTGGGCCGCGGGTGAAAAACATGAACGTGGCGGTTAAGGAGTGGGGTGAGAAGATTATTTTTCTTCGCAAGCTACTAGAAGGCGGTACCAATCGCAGCTATGGTATTCAGGTGGCACGGCTTGCAGGGTTACCGCCTAGTGTTGTTGAAAGAGCCAAACAAGTTCTCCAGCACCTGGAGGAAGAAACTACAGACGTGGAAGGTTTGCCCCGTCTCGTCCGCTATGGTTCAGGTGGTCAGGAGGAGCCGCTTCAGCTATCTCTCTTCCGGCAGTCCGATCAGAAGCTTCGCCGTCGGCTGCAAAGGTTAAAGGTCGAAGAACTCACTCCCATTGAAGCTCTCAATGAGCTTGCTAGTTTGCGAGAAATGGTAGATGAAGAATCACAGTAGCTTGCAGATCTTAGATTGGAGATTTCCTGACTGGATCTTGCTGCGTTTTTGAATCTTAAATCTCAAATAAAACTTTATGGTATCTTGTCCCTAAATATGCACTGCCTTACATCAAAACAGCGAAGATTTATCTGGATGATTCTCCTGCTGTATTTCTTGGGAGAGATGGTTTTATCCCTTGCTCCTGCCTCCGCCGCGAATAAAGATTATCTGCAGCAAGCCAAGGATTGTTCTAGGCGGCTATACCGTTCAAAAAATCGGATGAAATATAGGGATCAGTGGTTGCGTTGTATTCAAGCTTACGAAAAATACTACCGCATGTATCCCAGCGGACGTCAGGCAGATGAAGCTCTGTATGCAACGGCAAGATTGTATAAAGGTCTTTATGGATACTCGCGCCTATCCAGCGATTTGAAAGAGTCGATCAGAAGGTTTAGGGAAGTTGTGAAAAGATTTTCCAAGAGCAGGTTCGCCGATGATGCTCAATACCAATTAGGGGAAATCTATCGGATGTATAAACAAGACCTCGACCGGGCCTACGTGGAATACTTCAAAGTGGTTATGTATTTTCCCCAGGGTGATATGAAACCTCGGGCACAAAAGCGACTTGCTGAATTGGAAGCCAGAATGGGCAAACGAAAATCCGCGCTAGATCTACCAGAACTCCCTGATTTAGATGACTCAGCCAGCGGTAGACTGGCAAGGGTTACTGATATTCGTCACTGGTCTGCCCAAGATTATACCAGAATCGTCATTGATGTAGATGCTCAAGTAGAATATGCGAGTCATTTGCTGAGGCGCGATCCTTCTCTGGGAAAACCACCCAGGCTTTATATTGATCTCGAAAACTCGAGCCTGGATTCATCCTTTGCTGGAGCCATACCCATAGGTGATGGCCTGTTGCGGAAGGTAAGAGCTGGCCAGTACAAACCAAGAGTGGTGCGGGTGGTGCTGGATATTGAATCTATAGAAGACCACAAGATTTTTTCTCTAAGCGATCCTTTCCGCATAGTGATCGACGTTACAGGTGAAAGTAGAATAAGGAGGCAGCCGCCTGCCGGCAAGGGAAAGGCTCCTAGTCTTACCCTGGCTCAGCAGCTGGGGTTGGGAGTTAGGAAAGTTGTTATCGACCCTGGCCACGGAGGCAAGGATCCGGGGGCCGTGGGTCCATCTGGCGTTAAAGAGAAGGATGTTGTACTAGAGATTGCTAAAAGGCTGCAAGAGAAGATCAAAGCAAAACTTAACTTGGATGCCATTCTCACTCGAAGTTCAGACGAATTTTTGCCCTTGGAGGAGCGCACAGCTCTGGCCAATACCCAAAAGGCTGACCTCTTTGTTTCTATCCACACCAACGCCCATAAGAATAGGCGAATATATGGCATCTCTACCTATATACTCAACGTTGCCACCGACGAAGAAGCGGCGCGGCTGGCGGCCTTTGAAAATGCCGTTTCGGCTAAACGGATAAGTGACTTGGAGAAGATTCTTAACGATTTGATGCTGAACTCAAAGATTAATGAATCCAGCCGCCTGGCGGACGCGGTGCAACAAGGTCTGATCCAGGGTTTGCCTAGGGCCTACAGTAATATCAAGGACCTCGGAGTAAAGCAGGCTCCTTTCTATGTCTTGATTGGTGCGCAGATGCCCTCGATTATGGTGGAGATCTCATTCATAACCAACGGGTGGGAGGAAAAGCGGCTGGCGAGTGCTGCCTACCAGGAAGCGGTAGCTGAGGGAATTCTGACGGGAATCAAGTCATACATCAGGCAAATCGAAACTGTTCCCGGGAGAGGGTAGGGGGAATATTTTAGATTGCGGATTTCGGATTGATGATTGACGATTGAAAATTGGCTATTGTTTCTCTCTTTCAATTTTCATTGCTGCATTCCCAATGTAGAAACTGATCAATATCCTTGTTTCGATGACCTCATTCGTAAATCGTCAATAGCAAATGATTGGGGATGGCGTATTAGAGATGGAGATTAAACCAGGGGCTAGAATAGAGTTCTTCGAGAGCAAAAGGCTCCTGTGCGCGGTCTGTTTGGAGGTGAAAAATAGCCGCCTTCTGGTCCTGACTGAGCAGGATCGTGAGGCTAATGTCTCGGTGAAGAGAATTCTACACATTGACGATGAACTGCTAGACACAAGCCAGAGTCGAATACAATTGGTGGCCATTCTTCAAGAGGCGGCGGCGAAGCGCCGGAATCTAATGAGCCACATCTCTGTGGAAGAATTGTGGGATCTTTTGCACCAAGAAGAAGAGGGGTTCAATTGTCACGAATTGGCAGAAATATGTTTCAGTGAAGAGGTTACCTCTGATCACACCTCTGCAGTTTTTAGGGCTCTTCTGACGGACTCCATCCACTTTAAGCTCAAAGCTGGGCTTTTCTATGCCAACAGCCCAAGAAAGCTTGAGCAGATACGGATTCAACATGAACGGCAGGCCCAAAAAGAGAAGGAATTAGCGGAGGGTAGCAACTGGCTCGGAGCGGTTTGGCGGGGTGAGGTAGTTGCAGAGCCCGAAAATAGGGAACGCTACATCCGGATGCTCAGGGATTTTTGTCTTTTTGGCACGGAGGCATCTGACTACCTGCAGATAAAGAAAATTCTTATTATGGCAGAAGTCCCAGTACCTCAGGGAATATTTCCACTCCTGGTGAAGTTGGGCGTGTGGCATGAAGATGAGAATCTCTATTTATATCGCTTTGGTATACAGGAGGACTTTCCGGCTGAAGTTCTCGATTCAGTAAATAAAATTGTAGAGGATTTGGGAAGCGATGGTGTTGAATGGGGGGACGATACCCGAGAGGACCTGAGTTCCTTGCCTATTTTTACCATTGACGGGCCCATGACCAAAGATTATGACGACGCTCTCAGCATTCGTCCGGCGGAGAGCGGCGTAGAGGTGGGTATCCATATTGCAGACGCGGCAGCTTTCGTTTTCCGCGACACACCACTAGATCAAGAAGCACTAGAACGGATTAACTCCCTTTATTTGCCCGACACGAGGATTCCAATGCTGCCAACGACGCTTTCCGAGGATGTCTGTAGCCTCAGACAAGGAAAGCAGCGGTTGGCGACTAGTATTTTAGCGCGTTTTGACGAAAATGATCAGTTGCAAGATTATCGATTTGCCCTTAGCCGGATTAAGGTTCAACAACAACTTACTTATTCTGAGGCCAACGAACTGGTGACCGTAGACAAGGATTTGGGGAGGCTCTATCGCCTCTGCACCAGGCTCCGGCGCCGAAGAATTAAGCAAGGCGCTCTTTTGCTACCTTTGCCAGAACTGCGCGTTTGGATCAACAGCAACAACGAGATTCAAATTGCTACCATGGATCGAGAAACTCCTGCCCAACTGATGGTCTCCGAGCTGATGATACTGGCAAATGGTTTGGCTGCCGAGGCGCTGGCTGCCAATGGTGTGCCTGCTATCTATCGAAGTCAGGGAAAGCCTCAGGAGATAGTGGTCGGTGAGGGCACTGATGATCTCTACCTGAACTATTTGCAGCGCCGTTACCTAAGCCGGGCTGAGTTGTCAATTGACCCCAAACCTCACAGCGGACTGGGCATGCCCGCATATACAAATTGGACTTCTCCAATTCGCCGCTATATGGACCTGGTGATCCAACGTCAGCTCAAGAGTATGGTGCAGAACAAGCCTTCAGTCTATACATCCGAAGATCTCGATCCTATCATTTCCAGAATAACTATTGGCCAAAGTCGAACTTTACAAATCAAAAAGGAATGGACGAGATACTGGGTGCTGAAATACTTTGAAAGGCAACAGATCAAGTTTGTGGATGCCCTGGTCTTGAATCAGGGCCGGAGGACCTATAACTTGCTAATACCGGACTACCTCCTTGAAGCCAGCATGCCACTGGAAGAGGGCAGGGGGCTTAATCCCGGAGATCATTTTCGCGTAGAAGTAGTTAAAGCAAATGCCAGAGAGGAAGTGCTGAAGTTGAAGATGGCCTAATTACAGCTGACAGCTATTTTTCTGTGCTTCCCTCCTGCAAGAGATAGGCTTCTATAAGTTCATCTAAATTACCATCCAGGACTGCATCGACATTTCCTCTTTCCACTTGAGTCCGGTGATCCTTTATCATGCGATAGGGGTGGAGAACGTAGGAGCGGATTTGACTACCCCAGGCAATATTTTCGAGAGAGTCGTGGATTTCCTGCAATTTCTCTGACTGAAGCTGCTGCTCTCGCTCGTAGAGACGGGAGCGCAAGACTTTCATGGCCATTTCTCTGTTACGGTGTTGAGATTTTTCGTTTTGACACTGAACCACAATCCCCGTCGGCAGGTGGGTTATGCGGACAGCTGAGTCAGTCTTGTTAACGTGCTGCCCCCCGGAACCACTGGATCTAAAGGTGTCAATTTTGAGATCTGCACTCTTGATATCGACGACTATTTCGTCTTCCACCTGTGGGTAGACGAAAACTGCAGCGAAAGAGGTGTGCCGTCGGCCGCTGGCGTCAAAGGGCGATATACGCACCAATCTGTGAATGCCCTTCTCGGCTTTTAGAAGGCCGTAAGCGTAGCGGCCGCTGGATGTAAAGGTCACGCTTTTTATACCGGCCTCTTCGCCGGGCTGCAGGTCGATAATCTGGTTTTTGAAATTCTGTTTTTCAGTCCAGCGCAGATACATGCGCAAGAGCATCTCCGCCCAGTCCTGTGCTTCCGTACCTCCAGCACCTGCGTTGATGCTCACGATCGCATCAAGAGGATCATCTGTGCCGCCAAGCATACGCTGAAATTCTTGAGCCGAAATCTCCGTATCAATAGCCTTGAGTTTTCCGGCAATGTCGCTAAGCTCCTGTTGATCTTCCTCTTCGAGGGCTAAATCAAGGAGAATTGCCACATCTTCAAGTTCACTACTAAGTCGCTTGAATGTCTCAACTGTTTCCGAGAGGACAGCCCTTTCCTTCAAGATTTCACGCTGTTGGTCTGGGCTGTCCCAAAAACCTTCTTTGGACATTATGGCTTCTATTTGTTTGAGGCGGTGGGATTTCTCGGGGATGTCAAAGATGACCTCGCAGGTCTTCTAGGCGGCCTAGGAGTTCCTCAATTTGTAATTTTAAGGGAGAACCCATGAATCTCTCTCCTTTACTCACTGGGATCATTTTACTTTTATAGTGAAGCATAATTTGATTAATTTGTACAGTTAATTTGTAAACTTAAAACCTGTAAAGTTTAACCTATAAAAAGTCTTAGTGTTCATTTTTCAGCTTTTGTGTTTCTTTTCCCTGCCACCTTTCCCGCCTCCGGCAGCACACCTAAAGGCTGAGATTTATTAAGGCGGAACTAATACGAGACCTATTTTTTCTTGCTCCTGCCTCTCAGTGAGTATCCAAATGCGAACACTGTCACAAAAAGACAGATCCAGGTAACCCAGTCGCCGTATCGGGTGTAAAAGGTCTTTGCATCTCCCAACTGGATAATGCCAAGAATGGCTGCATCCTCAAACAGGCCGGTAACCCGAAGGATTCGACCTCGAGAATCGATTAAACTACTAATGCCGGTGTTAGCACAACGGGCTATGGGTACACGATTTTCAACTGAGCGAAGCACCGCCATGGAGAGATGTTGATATGGCGCGCTACTACGGCCGAACCAGGCATCGTTGGTAATGTTCACCAAAAAATTAGCGCCAGCATTAACCAGATCACGACTGAGTTCAGGGAAAATAGCCTCGTAACAAATGAGCACCCCTAATTTTGCTGGGGGTAAATCCAGGACCACGGCTTGTTCGCCGGAAGCAAAGTCTCCAGCAGCTTGGACTAATTTGTCTACGAAAAACAAAATATTTTTCCAAGGCACATATTCTCCGAAAGGAACCAGATGGATTTTGTCGTAATAGCCAATTAGCATGCCATGACCATCAAGCAGATAAGCACGATTATAGAATCTCAATAGTTCACCTTTCCGACCATATGCAGGACTGCCGAATAGCAAAGGTATTTGCATTTGTCTCACTTGCCGTAATAGGGTCTCGCTATTTTTTCGGTCAGCCAAGAAGTAGAAGGGTGTGGCCGTCTCAGGCCATATGACTAATTGGGGCTGCTCTTTTGCCACCTTTCTGGTTAAACGCCAATATTTTTCCAAAGTGGTTTGCTGGAAGGCAGGGTCCCACTTAGTATCTTGAGCGATGTTGCCCTGCACAAGGGCGACTTTAAAGGATGGGCCAAGATTGCCTTCCAAGGAGGTCAGTCTCCAGTTACCGTAGGCGACTACAATGGAAACCAGAAAGATCAGCAGGAGGAGAGGATAAAGCC
The DNA here is from genome assembly GCA_022340515.1 of Deltaproteobacteria bacterium. Taxonomy (GTDB): domain Bacteria; phylum Desulfobacterota; class Syntrophobacteria; order BM002; family BM002; genus BM002. The sequence continues at coordinate 724 of JAJDNT010000008.1, read as the reverse complement.
TAGTCAGTGCTTTTTTCTGGCGGCTGGTAGGGAAGACCAAGGTAAATAGTAGAACATTGGAGAGAATCAAGACAAGGGATATGCCAAACACACCGGTAAGATCAGCCATTTGAATTACCGGTAGCCAGCTATACTGACTGTAGCCCAGGTTCTCCCAGGGAAATCCAGTTAGGAGACGACTCTTGCCTAGCTCCAGGGTAACCCAGAGAAAAGGGGCAGCTGCAAGCCAGGGCAGACCACGGTTGCGCAGCCAGCTTAATCCGGCGCAAAACAGACCTGGAAATATGGCCAGGTAGGCGACCAAGAGAAAACAAATTCCCAGGCTGACCGGAAGGGGGAGACTGCCGTAGCGATTGACCACATAGGTAATCCAGTAGAGAAGGCTCAGACCATGGAAAAGCCCGGCAAGCCAGCCGAGAGTGAAACAAGCAGGAGGCTTGTTTCGCGCCGCAAGGTACAATAAGGGGACGAGAGCCCCCCAAGCAACAAAAGCTAAACCAAAGGGAGGGAAGCATGCGGTCAAGAGTAAGCCCGAACAGGCTGCTAGGAAATAGTGTTTCGCGCTAACATCAAAGAACGAATGTATTTCGATCTTATGCATAATAATTTCAGTATTTAGTGTACAAATCCGAGGCTAGCCCGGATATTTTATCAATTGCCGTTGCGAGGCCACGAAGATGGGCGTGCCACCGGGTAACCGCAGGGTGTTGGTCCCGAGGCCTAC
>JAJDNT010000001.1 GCA_022340515.1 Deltaproteobacteria bacterium | reverse complement strand
TACAAGAAAAGGAGCATAAACTCAAAGCTGGCAAGGAGGACATGGGCCTCGATCTGACTCTGCTGCCGATCAAATCCGCGGTTATTCACGGTAAAAACGGAGTGAGTCAGAAGGCGGTGGGTGAGGGATACGCTTCTCATTACTATTCGCTGACGCGCATGCAAGCTAAGGGCATGCTCTACTGGCAAGGCCGGTCCTACGAGGTCAAAGGATTGGCTTGGATGGACCACGAGTTCGGGTCCAATCAGTTGCGGGACTACCAGGTTGGTTGGGATTGGTTCAGCGTGCAATTGGACAACCAGGTCGAACTGATGTTGTATATCATCCGTCATAAAGACGGCAAACCTGATCCCACCTCAAGCGGAACTTATGTGTATCCTGATGGTCGTGCCCAACACCTTGCTTTGGAGACTTTCCTCATAGAAACACAGGGGTCTTGGAGGAGCAAAAAGAGCGGTAACATGTATCCGTCGGGCTGGCTGGTCAGCGTTCCAAACAAACAACTTGAACTGAGTTTGATGCCGACAGTAAAAGATCAGGAGTTAACTACCAAAAAGAGCACCTTGGTCAACTACTGGGAGGGCAGTGTCAGGGTGATGGGTAAAGTCGAAGGCAAGGATGTCCGGGGGCGCGGGTATGTGGAGCTCACCGGATATGATACCAAGTTTCGTCCGGATATTTAGAGGTTAGGGGTCTGGGGTCAGGGATCAACTTGGGATTTAAATAATTTTAGGCATTTTAGCTCACTTTAGCACATTTTAGACATTGAGATCGGAGGGCTATCCATGACAGACTACATTGTCGTTTATGTAACTGCACCTGAGGACGAGGCTGCTGATCTAGCCAAAACCCTTGTGGAGGAAAGATTGGTGGCCTGTGTGAATATTGTACCGGGGTTGAGATCCATATACTGGTGGCAAGGTAGAGTGGAAGATGAGCCAGAGGTACTATGCATTATGAAAACGCGGGGTAATTTATTCGAACCTCTCCGTGATCGAGTGCGTGAACTGCACTCTTACGAAGTGGAGGAAATTATTGCTTTGCCCATTCTAGCGGGCAACCTCCCATACTTGGACTGGATTAAAGAGCATACAAAAAATTGAGGCATTGAGGAATTGAAGAATTCGCAATAACGAAAATTAAGCAGATAGCTATCTCTTAATTCCTTAATGCCAAAATCCCTAAATTTCTGAATTCGATTCTCCCATCATAAACACTAACTAACCGCTTTGTCTTCCAATTTCGGTAGTTCCAGCCTCATTATATAGAAAGTTTCTTCATCACCCGGAGTGTTGCTGGGGAATACAATAATATTTGCTATTTTGAAGCCAAAACTTTCGTACAGTCTTATTGCTGCCCTCTGTACAAGTTCAACATCTAACTCAACAATCCTGACCTTCCTTTCCATAAGTATATGGAGACACCTTCTGAGGAGTTCTTTGGCAATTCCCTTTCCCCGGTGATCGGGATGTACTGCAAATCTTATTATTACAGCCTTCTCAATATCATGGCATACGCAGGCAATAAGATAACCGACGATTTCTTTTTCCTTTTCGAGGACCAAGAATATGTCTTTGAGAGCAGACTGAAAAAAGTTGTAAATCCAAGGGGCTGAAAATGAATGGCTATCAATATCCAGGACTCGATCAAAGTCCTCTTCAGTGGCAGACCTGATGCCATTACCATGGTCTAGTGTATTAACCCTCATGATTTGACCTGTGAGTTTACTTGCAAAAAACTCCAAATGCTGGGATGCATAAATTATATTCAGAATCTATTCCCTCAGGACTAGTTTTACCGAGCCTGGCACTAGAGTCTGAGGGCTTGATCGGATGTGAGCAGCGCAAAGCAGGTTTCGGAGTTACCGTGCTGTTGCGGCTGAGAAGGTGAGGATCAAGATGAGTTCGAATTGCTCCGGATATGGTATCGTTGCCAAGGGCAAGTACTTATTGTTTAAATACGGGCATCTCATCCACCGCGGTGAAATCAGCATAAGCTTTCGTTGCCCACTTGTAAATCACTTCCTTCAAGGCTTCTTCTAAACCTGGGGGGCATCCGCGAGTGCTGCGGGCGACGTATTGTATGGTTTCGAATCCGTCCAAACTGGGCTCTCTGAATGCAATGATGAAGGATATGGGAAGTGCGCCCTTGTCGACGATTTCCATAACATCTCCCCTGAATACTTTTAGGAATGTTTCTAAAGCCCTTTCAAATGCCGGTAAATCTTCATGCATTTCAGTAACCTCCTTATCACTTGATGTTAGCGGGACTTTTTTGGGCGTCTTTTCTTCTTGCCAGTTAAAATACTCCTGATAACTGTCAAAAGTTCCCACTCCTCGTAAGGCGCTAGGATGGAGGCGTAAGCTCCAAGTTCTATGGCCTCTTTTATGAGTTCGCGATTGGCTTGATCACATAAAAGAATGACACTGCACTTGGGGCAAGCAACATTGATCCTTGAATATATCCTCGCGCCATAAGCGTTAACCATCTCGTAGTCCAGCAGGACTATCACACTCCGTGTCCTTTTGGTTTTAGTCACTAGCTCTTCCAGATCAACCGCTATAGCCGGGTAATAGTTATTTTTTTCGCATACTTCTTGGACGTAATTGCGCAGATCCTCATTGGCCGCCAGGATAAAAATGTCTGGTTTTTTCTCTTGAGCACTCAAAGTACCGAAACTTTTTGAACTGCGACCCGTTGTTACGCTTGATTCCCACGGTCGGCGGTTTATCAACCAAAAGAAGGGCTTGAGGCCACACATCCCCTTGTCCACCCAAGAAATACCTAGGCGGCATTAGTCAGGACAAAACAGCCATCATAGAAATTCACAAACAAATTCCTTGCCAAAATGTGGCATAATTGGGTTTAGTCCTGGGTAAAGGTAAAAACGGCTTTGATAACAAATGCTTAGACGCATAATCTTATTCAGATAATTGCCCTTGGTCTTAACTTGAAAACCTTTCTTGTCGGTCTAACCGTTTAATATAGGACCCGTCGTCGATGCTACAAGCCTCGATGCTTACGTGCTAAAGGTTAAGGGCTTGCACAGAATTGGACTTTTAGGGTCAACATTCGGACACTCTTTAGATTGCGGATTTAAAAAGGCATGGAGCATAGGGCATAGGGTAAGGAGTCAGGAGTAAGAATTCAGAATTCAGGAGAATAGCAACCAAGATTGAACTACTCTGAGCTACCGTTTCTTTGAACCGCAGAATGTCGAACAAGGAATTTCGAATATCGAAGTGATCACTTCATCATTCTGCGGTTCCTTGTTCTGCTGTTCCATATTCAGTGCTTTAAACCATCTTGTAGTCTGTCGTCTGTCCCCTGGTCTCTAATCGCCGTCTCTCCTCACCCTGCGGGTGCCTAGTCCCTAGTGCCTAGTTTGCGAGGCTGACAGGTGACTGTTTGAAAAAATAAGCGGCGGGGGTAGCAGGCCAAACCCCCCGCCGCTCGGTGGGTATTAGTAGGAGAGGATTAGCCCCTCCCGGGTGGTGAATCTTTGACTTTGAGCAATGTTACGGAGCAATAAAATCAAGGGTGTAATGCAGCTTCATCTTTTCCTCAGGCCACATCTTGGTGCTAATCTGGTCTTTGCCCGGCCAGACTTCCTTGTCATTGATCTTCTCAACGATTAGCTCCAGGAAATGAAACTCCGTCAGCTGGTACTTGACTATGGTCTCAGGCGGAAGCAGTACGGCAAGCCCTGATTCCATGGACATTTTCCACTCAAAGGCTTCATTGGGCTCATGG
>JAJDNT010000296.1 GCA_022340515.1 Deltaproteobacteria bacterium | reverse complement strand
GGCACCATTTATCCTCCGGTCGCTGCCATTTCGGCTGCCACTGGTATCATAAGGATCTTTATAGACCTCTGTGACCAGAGCGGAATAAATGTAACTCACGCCGATAACACTCTGATCGACCAGTTCCTGCCTCACTCCAATCTGGCTGGTACTATCGAGGCGGAGGAGATCTTCCAATTGATTACCCAAAAAGAGCTGAGTGCGAGTGCTGGCAAACGTATATCTCAGATTAAAATTCAGAATGGGTGTAAGGGAATATTCCGATTTAGGTTTGTCATCAGTGGAGCTGATGTTACTGTCTCCAAGTTTAAAATAGCCGATCCTCTTCACCATGTTGTCTTCAACTCTCCACAGAGCGCCACCGGCGTTGACAAAACCGCTAAAGCCAGACTCCTGTGGTATCCCTCCGAGAGGTTGCCCATAGGCAGAGCTAGCAAAAGCGATTACCAGACCTATTAGAAGAACCTTACCAAGAAGTGCCAAAGGTTTCATCTTGCCTCCTCTTTTCCCAAAAAGTTAATCGCATTTTTCGTGAAAACTCAGTCAGATGTAATGGCTACAACTATTTTTTTGCGGACGACCTTACCATTTTGCCTGAGAATTAACAAGATGCTATTTTTTAGATGACTAAGGGATGTTTTTGATATAGCCGTCAACCACCTGCTTTGGGTCGATCTGCAGCGCCTCCGCATAGGACTTGAGAAAGCTTATCAGATAAATCTTAGGTGGCAGATTGACCATGTCATCTTTTTCAATGGCGGCTAGAGTGGTGGGACTGATCTTGGTGGCTTGAAAAATCTCTTCTAACTCTATTCCCAATGATTCGCGCAAGTTTTTTAAATCTTTTCCAGTAATTTGATCACGCTTCAGCATGGTGGCCGCAAAATCTGCTGCTTCCTTTTCCTGAATCTTTTTCTTTATCCTTGTCAAACTATTGTTACTGGTCCGAGATTCATTTGTTTGGAAAATGGGTATTGCTTTCTTTTGCTCTTTGTCTGTAAACATCTTATCAGACACTTCTCCCATGCTTACCAAATTATTGTCATAAGACTCTCTTTTTTTATCGTCAATTAAAGTCAAAAAAGCATCTTCAATCTTTGACAAAATCACCTTTCGTTCATCTTCCACAAATAGTGAATAGGTTGCCAAGGAATTCTCTTCATAAATGGCCAGAATATGTTTGTAGGCCTGCCTGATCTCAAAAGAAGAAGCATTATAAGGAATCCTTAACAGTTCATAATAGTTTAAGTCTTTAAATTTTTTGATCATCTTTGAACTCTAACCTGAACAACCTCTTGTTCTTCTCCCGTAAGATTTCTAATCATGCTCTGCAAGTCCGAAACAGTTTTTGTATAGGGATATTTCTTGATGAATATGTCTCTGGCAATTATTGATTCGTAAACTCGGTTGTCGTAGCTGATATTACCCAAAAAATCAAAGCTGGGATAGACATGTCTGTTGCACACCTCCACGAGTTGCTCTCCCAAGTTTTCCTTAACCTGACCACGGAATTTGTTAAGAATCAGTCTGAACTCCAGGTTGCTCAGTAGATCCTCAAAGATCCTGCCCTTCTCCGGGTCCCTAGCAGTGAGAATGCTAATTAAATCAAGTGGTGATTTTAGTGCACCCCTTGACAATTTTGCAATTTCCTCCTGGCAAATGTGCCACATGTTGGCTTCTTTTAATGAGAGTTTCAACTTCCTTAAATAAACAGACTTCATAAAAATAAAGGTGTTTTCAATTGCTGTTGGTTCCGGCGTGGTTACAAAAAGCCCCTCCGGAGCAATTAGAAAAAAGTCGAGTGTATTGAAGTTTGTTCCCGGCCCCAAATCCAGAAGAATGTAGTCAAAAGGCAGGTTTTTAATGGCGTTGATTATCTTGAGTTTTTGAGCATAAAACAGATTGGCTATCTCCAAAGAGCATCTTGTTGAACTGAGAAGGTAGAGGTTAGGTATAGTTGTCAATACTGCGACTTCCTCTAATCTACTGACTGTTTTGTCTATGTACTCATCGAGACCCTTCTCCGGCATTTTCTGGCCCAGAAGGGTGTGAAGGTTGGAGGCGCCCAAGTCTAGATCCACAAGAACTACTCTCTTGCCCTGCTTTGCCAGCAATATACCGAGGCTTGCCGCAATGAAACTCTTTCCCGATCCTCCTTTTCCTCCACCAATAGAATATATGCGCCGCATTTTCCTACCTTTGACCAGTAAGGTGAGCTTTTGCCGGTCACTAAACAGACTACGTTGTTTCAAAGTAAGCAAATATTAGGCCAGTTGTGACTTCATCCGGCATTGCCCGAGAACTGTCTGTCTTGCCAACTTATGCCTTGTACTGCCGTGCTTTTATGTTCTGTTTTGTATACCTCAGCGTCTTCCATTTGTTCAAAGTACTGAATACCCGCCCGCCTTGCCTGAGCGGCCCGTCCGCCTCGGCCGAAGCCTCGCGAGGCCGGGCGGGCTCGCGATGGCGGGCAGGTCGAACAGCAGAACAAAAAACCGCAGAATATCGAAGTGATCACTTCGATATCCGAAATTTCTTGTTCGACATTCTGAGGTTCAAAGATGCGGGAATTGAGATGAAATCAATTTTGTTTGCTCTTTTCTTGAATTATGGAGTCTGACTCCTGGCCACTGGCTACTAATCATTTACACTTTAGACACTTCAGTACATTTTAGGCATTTTAGGCATTTTGAGTTCCATGCTCTATGCTCTATGCCCCATGCCTGGTGAAATCTGAAATCTTTTTCTTAGTCCAGATTGGCCAGGGCTAACTGATAGCGCCGCATAGCCGCATCCTTATGGATGGAAAATATTAGTGTGGTTGGTGGAGAATTGCCCGCTGCCTCTACTTTTTTCACTTGATCACTCAAGCAGGACATAATTCGATATGCTGATATACAGGGCTCCAAGAGCTCAAAACGATCCAGTCCCAGGGTATCAACCTTGAGAGAGGCTGCCTGCCAAATAAACTGACGCAAGGTTTCCTCTACCGTTTCAGCGCGGCAATGTTTATGCTGATCGAAATCCAAGAGCACCAACCGGTAAAGCCAGGTTGCTTTCAGACCCTCGGCCTGGGCAGAAATGATCTCCCCCAGAGGTCGCGGCAAGCTGGCCTCGGCCCGGGCAATGAGCTCACCCATGGTGGCCTGTTGTTCTTCCAGAACAGCGTAAGGATCTACGATCAGGTTCGTATCTTCTGGGTAGGCGAGTGCATCAACCTCTAAAAGTGCGCCTTCTTGGTCGGTGAGAATGATCTCTGGCCGCTTACTTATCAATCTCTCCCCTTTCGGGCAGAATTACTCCTTGGCCGGGTCAATCAAATCATGCCCCAGGAACCAAACTTCAGCATTGCTTATCACAAAACTCTCGCACTGACAATGGCAGTGCAGCTACCAGCACCTGCATTTGAGATTCAAGATTGCAGATTGGGACTGCATGCATTCCGAACAGTGAAGTTCTGAGCTCCAAAATATTCACTCTACATTCTTAAATCTAAAATCCAGGAGGTTCTAGAATCTCCTGGGCAAATTGTCGCTTGTTTTTTGAGCGGCCTGGGATTAAGGTATCAGTATAGCCAGTCATTATCATATCCATTGACCAGACCAACAGATAGGAGGGATCTCATGAGCAGCGATCTATCCAAATATCGGCCTGAAAACATCCAAGAACGATTTCCAAATTCCAAGGCGCCACTGGTAAACGGCAAGGTGCTCTACCAGGCGGCCCAAAAAGCAAATGCCATGATCATGGCCGCCAATATCCGCTGCCGCCTGCCTTTGGAGGGCATCATTCGGGCATCTATGGCGACTCAGGCACCAGTAATTTACGAAATCGCCAAGTCTGAGCTCGGCTATACCGAGTTCGACCCCATGGGCTTTGTGGAATTTATCGTCACGGAAAATGATCGCTTGGCAAACACCTCAGTCCCCTTTGCCATCCACGGAGACCACATTACTGTAAAGAAACCAGAAGAAAAAGGGGAAGTGGCGGAATTGGTTGCCGCCGAACTGGAAGCAGGTTTCACCACCTTTGCCATCGACTGCTCCCACATGGAGAACGAGTTGAACCTGGCCGCCACCTTGGAGTTGGCCCAGCCCGTGGTTGCTGCCGGCCTCGGCCTGGAGGTGGAACTGGGTGAAATAGGGGCTAAAAGCGGCACTGCCGAAGGCTTCACCAGGCCAGACGAAGCTGAGTGGTTTATTTCCGAACTGGAAAAGGGCGGCATCCATCCAAACCTGCTGGCCATAAACAACGGTTCAATTCACGGCACTTACTTCGGCACCACCCAAGAGGGCATCCAGTTAGAACTTACCAGGGAAATTTGGGAGGCCATCCAACCCTGGAAGGTTGACATTGCTCAGCACGGCATTACCGGTACCTCGTTGGATAAAATCACCCAGTTCATTCACCACGGCATCCGCAAGGGTAACGTGGGTACTTTCTGGCAAAATATCAGTTTTGGCCTCGCCATGAACCAGAATGGCAACGCCCTCACCACACCTGAAAAACATTACATCAAGAGGCCTTACCGTGGCGTTCCAGATGATCTCTGGGAAAAAATGTGGAAATGGGCGGAAGAGACAGGCAATACCGGGGGCAACATTAAAAAGGCAAACAAAGCTTTTGCCGATGAACTTAATGGAGTGGGAAAAGAATTCAGGGAACGGATTACCCTGCAAGCCTATGAGGAGGCCATTCGCCTTTTTGAGGCAACTAATTCCGCCGGGCTGGCTGGGGAAGTCATAGCCATCTTGACCAGTTAGTATCAAGTCACACCGGTTATATGGATCTTCTGAGCCACAGTGAACACAGAGACAATTTTAGACTTGAGATTGTAGGTTTGAGAAAGCATAGGGCACAGGGTGTGGAGCACAGAGTAAGGAGCCAGGAGTCAGAATCCGCAATTCAGTATCCAGCATCCAGAATCTAGTATCAATATCCTGAATCTTAAATCTTCAAGCAACAATCTGAAATTCTAACACTCTGTGCTCTCTGTGGTGAAATTTTTTTCCGTTGGTACCAGAACACTATTGTATGGATGCGGAGGAAAAAATGACAGTGATTGACATGGGGCGGGAAGTCACCTTGGAATTTATCAGGGTAACAGAAGCAGCGGCTCTCAAAGCCAGCCGTTGGATGGGAAGAGGAGATAAAGAAGCAGCTGACCAGGCAGCAGTGGACGCCATGCGCGGTATGTTAGATCTTGTCAGTATTCGCGGTACCATCATCATCGGAGAAGGAGAGAAGGACCAGGCTCCCATGTTGTACATTGGCGAGAAAGTAGGCGGCGGCGGCTTGCGAGATCCAAAGGTGGACATCGCCGTGGACCCTATTGATGGAACCACCCTAACCTCGAAGGGGCTTCCGAACGCCATTGCAGTAATTGCGGTGGGAAACGAGGGCACTCTAACTTCTTTTCCCTGCTATTACGTAGACAAGATCGCTGTGGGGCCCCGGGCCAAAGGAAGCATTGACATCAATGATCCCGTGGAAGCCAACCTGGAACGGGTAGCCAGGGCCTATGGCGCCCGCCCTAGAGACTTGACCGCCATAGTGCTTGATCGTCCCCGCCACTCGGAGATGATAGATAAAATTCGCGCCACCGGCGCTCGGATCAAGCTAATCAGTGACGGGGACGTTGCCGGGGCCATAGCAACTGCCATGGAGGACTCAGGGGTAAACATTCTTTTTGGCATAGGGGGTGCTCCCGAAGCGGTATTGGCCGCCGCCGCCCTTAAGTGCCTAGGGGGCGAGATGCAGGTCAAGATGTGGCCCAGGGACGAAGAGGAGCGAGGGAAAATCGTGGATATGGGTTACTCTGACCCTGACTTTGCCAGGGTTTTCGAAACCGATGATATGGTGAAGGGGGATAGTATTATATTTTGTGCTACCGGTATTACCGGTGGCGATTTTCTACCCGGAGTCCGCTACGAAGGCAATGTTGCCATCACCAATTCGGTAGCTATGCGGGCTAAGACTACCACGGTGCGCTATGTTACTGCCCACCACAATCTGGACATCAAGACAATTCCTTCCCGGACCCATGCTCGGGAAATCGAGATATAAAAAACAAGTAGTCAGAAGTCAGAATCCAGAAGTCAGCTTGCAGCTGACCTTTTGTCAGTTTTCCGTGGTCCGTTGTCCGTTGCGAGCAAAGTAGGAAATGAAAATCAACGGTACTGGTCAATTAAGAGACTGTTTTAAAAGCCCCCTTTGCTTACTCGAGGATGATCTTATGATTGACCAGTGACATGCTCTTCAGCTTTGCATCCAGCACCTTCTGTTCACCAAAGATGTTTGCCAATCTGATCTTTCCTTCCTCATCGGGTTCCACAATGTCTACAGCCTCGAGGATCAACTCTTCTTTGCCTTCCTTGAAAAGGTAGACGTTGGCCTCACACATGATTTTACCTCCAGCCATTAACCAAATAACCATCAACGGGCTATGCACAGGGCCTGAAAAAACTAAGGCCACGTTAACTCCTTGAGATACAAGCCTTCGTGGCCCTTTCAATGACATCCTACAGACCTTCTTGGTCTTTTTTTAATTTACCACTGACTTCATTTCTTGACAACAAATAAGTCTTCTTGAACGGGGAATGCGGAACTTGGAATGCGGATTTTAGCCTTGTCTTTCAGTTCCCCATTCCTAATTCCGCAATCCGAAATCCGAAATGGCCCCTACTGGGCATGCATTCTTTGCTTTTGCTCTGGAGGAATAATTGCTTCCACCGGCTTTTCCGGAATTGCACTCACTAGTAAATAGTATTGAAAGAGTTTCCGGGCTAGTTTGAGTACATCCTCTGCACTTACCTGCTCAACCAGCTCGGGGTAGCGATTATCCCAATCGTATCCTAATCCCAATGCCTCGTTCACCGCCGCACTGCGAGCCTGCGCACCATTGGTCTCCAGACTCATCTCGTGCATGGTGACAACCATATTCTTGGCAGCCGATAATTCTTCACTAGTAAGCGGCTGTTGCTGAATTTTTTTCAGCTTCGCTAGAATTATCTCTACCACCTTTTCATAGTTAGCCATAGTGGTCTGGGTGATGATGCCAAAATGGCCACCATCGATGCCGGCATTAGGGAAAGCGTGAACGACGTAAACTAAACTCCTATTACCTCCCCTTAAGGCCTCATGCAACCAGCCGCTGGGGTAGCCGATACCGGACAAAACCGCATCGATTACATCCAATGTCGGCCTCTCGGGATCCTTCAAGGTAACGCCATTGGTACCCAGATAAATTGCTGCCGAGACTTTGTCTGTCTTTTTCTCAATTCGCTCACTGTGAGTAAGTGGCGCTGTAGTTTTACTGATCACAGGTTCCATTACCTTGCCTATCTTCCATTTGCCCAAGGCAGACGTCACTTCGGTTAACATCTTGTCGGGATCCATATCGCCGAAAACTGCCAGCACCGCATTGTTGGGCATGACCATTCGCTGGTAGAAATTTATGATGTCAGTGCGGCTCATTCTACTGATGGACTCTTCAGTGCCAATTCTGTCATTTTTATAGGGATGCTGCCTATAGTAGTGCTGGCGGAAAACCCTTGCCACTTCATTTTCCCAGCTCTCATCGAGACGGCGAATAGCCAGTAGGGTGTCAGTCTTTTGCTTTTCGATTTCTTCTTCTGGAAAGCTTGGATTCTGGAGCACATCCGCCAGCAACTCCAGCCCGGCATCAGCGTCGTCCTTGAGTACCGATAGTGAAACATAGTAGGTATTCCGTCCTGAACCTGAGTCTAGACTGCCACCTAAATTTTCAATGGTTGCCGCAATCTCCCCCTTAGTTCTGCTGCGAGTCCCTTTGGTAAGTAGCTCCATGGTGAAAGAGCTGACGCCCTCCAAGTTTTCTGGCTCGAATCTTTGTCCCCCAAGGCCAAAAACCTGGAAATTGACAATCGGTACTGAAGGGTTGCGCTTCAATAATAAAGTCAAACCGTTATCAAGAGTAACCTTGTTGATTTTTGCCGCCGGACTTTCAGGGGTAGCTTGCGCTCTTTCTGCTGCTTTATGCGGTGGAGAAAGGATAGAGACTGTACTCGCATCCTTACGCAGATAACTACGGGCTACCCTCCGGATGTCCTCTCGGCTCACTTCTTTTATCCTATCCACATAAAAACTGTCGAAATAAGGGTCGCCTGTTGCAGCATAGGAACTCGCCAGACTGGAGGCCATTCCGGCAGCAGACAGCTTTGAGAAGGTAAAGTCCGCAATAATCTGACGCTTGGCCCTTTCTAGCTCGTTTTTTTTCACCAGTTTTTGTTTAATTAAAGAGACCTCATCCCAGACAGCGGACAGCGTTGGCTCTATTTTCTCGCCACCTAGGGTGAAAGAGAAGTTAAAGAGCCCTGGTGCGTAAGACGGAGTCCAACTCGAAGCACTCACTGACAGTACCAATTCTTCTCGATCCTTTAGCCTCTGGTAGAGTCTGCTGGTTCGCCCCTGACCCAGGATAACTGCCATGAGGTCCAAG
>JAJDNT010000226.1 GCA_022340515.1 Deltaproteobacteria bacterium | reverse complement strand
TAGCACCTCTACGTTTTTCAGGCCAGTACTTACGAGGGTGTGACTTCGAAATTCAAAGTCTGCAAAACATTACCCGCCGAATCAACCACCTCTACACGCCAGGCACCCACTTCGTGACTTTCGATATTTTTTGAGCTGTAGGTGCGCCAGCTAGGAGAATTTACCGTAAGTTCCACCCTGGCGCGCTCCGTGCCGTCAAAAGACCAAACGTGGGTAACGTGCGTGGGGTCTAAAGCGCCGCTAATTTTGGTGAAACAAAAAAGCTTACCTACAGAGGCAGGAAAACTGCTCCCCGCTTCCACTGGAGCCCTATCAATTACATCCTTGCAAATAGCGCTCACTTCCACTTGCAGATTAGAAGCTTGCTGAACTGTGGCAGTCTCTTGGGCTGGTGTTGTCTCCTGGGCTGGAGCGGGCTGTTGAGTCTGCGCTGCAAGTAGCCCACTGAGGAGCATAAGCATCGCAGTGGCCAAGGCAAAAACTAAAATTTGCTTTTTCATCTAACTGTCCCTTTCTTAGTTAAGGTTTTAGCCGTATTCATCCCACGGCCTTGATCTTGGTCATTAGCTCGTTGAACAGCAATCTACGTACCAACTAATTAACTATCTAATATTACATGATAAAATAAAAAAGGTGGAATGCAAGCAGAACTACAAGTTCCGATTATTTGTGCCAGACCAATTGTAAAAGCCAACATTATGTGAATGTAATAGCTCGAAAACAGTTGACAATTATCAATATGAGAAATTCCGCTTCCGAAAACGGGTTCTTAAGAACTGCCAGTTCCTTTTTGCCCCGCTACTTGGCCATAAATATTTCCATTTAACCCTTGCTGAGTTGTCAGTTTGGTTTTTCCTTGAATAGAGCGAGGTTTATCGCCATAATTCGATACGTACGTGTATTAGGTAGATATTAAATGTCCGGGTAAGGCAGAAAATGAGGTGGTGGAGCGAGCTTTGACTTGGAAGTCCAGATCGAAACGGATCGGTATCATCTTAGCTTCGCTGGTACTTGCTGCTGTTTTAATTTACTGGCTTTTTTTCCGCGGCGGGCAAGGTTCGGAAAATGTCCTGCGTTTAGCCGGGCACATTGAAGCCACGGAGACTGATCTGTCCTTTAAAGTGCCAGGGAAAATCAGCCTCATTCATTTCCAGGAGGGCGATTGGATCAAAGCCGGACAAGTAGTTGCCCAACTCGAAGCTGAGGATCTGCGCGACCAGGTAGCGGTAGTCGAAGGGCGAGTCGCAGCGGCTGAGGCTAATTTGACCAAGCTTCTTGCAGGCTCCCGGCCCCAGGAGAAACGGGAAGCCCTGGCGGCCGTGGAACGGGCACAAGCAGACTTGAAAAATAAGAAGCTCGAGTTCGAGCGGATGCAAGCCCTCATGGAAAGGGAGGCGGTTGCCTCTGCCAGTCGTGACAGTGCCGAGGCTGCTTACCGCATGGCCCAGGAAACGCTTCGACAGGCCCAAGAGCATTACAGCCTGGTCATGGAAGGGACCCGACGGGAAGACATCGATGCGGCCAGAGCAGAGCTGGAGCAGGGCAAAGCAGATCTGGAACTGGCCCGTACTAGGTTGAGTTATGCCACTTTGATCTCACCGGCCAACGGCGTGGTTTTGGTACGGTCAGCCGAACCCGGCGAGGTGGTCGCCATTGGTTCGCCGGTACTCACAATCGGCGATCTGGATAATATCTATTTTGAGGGCTACATTCCCGAAACCGATCTGGCCAAGGCGCGGTTCGGCCAAAGAGCGGCCATCACCACTGATACGTTCCCTGGCAGAGAATATCCTGCTTGGGTCTCCTATATCTCTTCCAAGGCCGAGTTCACCCCCAAAACAGTAGAAACCTTTAAGGAGAGGGTGACTCTTGTCTATCGCACCAAAATCCGGACGAACAACCAGAATTATGAGCTCAAGCCGGGCATGCCAGCCGAGGCGGTGATTTTCCTTGAGGGTGAACAACCATAAGACGGCTATCCGCACGGAGGGACTGATCAAGCGCTTCGGACCTCTCGTCGCGGTAGATGGCCTGAGCCTTGAAGTGGCCGCGGGAGAAGCCTTTGCTTTGGTTGGCCCGGACGGAGCCGGTAAGACGACAACTATACGGCTCCTTTGCGGGATTATGGACCCGGACCAAGGTAGGGCGGAGGTCCTGGGTTTTGATACGGTGCGGCAGTCCGAGCGGATCAAGGAGTCCATCGGCTATATGCCCCAGCGCTTCGGCCTCTATGACGATCTGACGGTAGGGGAAAATATTTCCTTCTATGCAGATGTCTACCGGGTACCGCAGGCTGAACGCCAAAGACGGATACCGCAACTGCTCGAATTCTCAAATCTCAGCGAATTTCAGTCGCGCCTGGCGGCTAATTTGTCGGGAGGCATGCGGCAGAAATTAGGGTTGGTTTGTGCCCTTATCCATACCCCTCCTCTGCTCTTCTTGGATGAACCCACCTTCGGAGTCGATCCGGTCTCCCGCCGGGAGTTCTGGCAGATTCTTTATCATCTCCTGGAAACAGGCATAACCATCTTTCTTTCCACCGCCAACATGGACGAGGCCGAGCGGGCCCACCGGGTCGGTTTGCTCCATGGGGGTCGTCTCCTAATCGCTGATACTCCCCGGGCAATCAGGGCCGCTTTCGTGGGTGAATTGCTGGAAGTACGTACCTCAAACCTCCATGCCACCAAGAAACTCCTGGATGGCCATTCCCTGGTCCGTGAGGTTCTGGCTAAGGGTGACCGGCTGATGGTAACTGTGGAGAATAAAGAAACCGCTCTAGGTCCATTGGAGGAGAGTCTCAAGCAGGCGCAATTGGATGAAATTCGCATTGTCCCAACCGAACCAACTTTGGAAGAGCTTTTCGTGCAGATCGTCCGTCGAGGGGAGAAGTAATGGGACCGGACAAGGCCATTGTCGTCAATCAGCTGCGCAAAACATTCGGCACATTCAAAGCGGTTGATAATATCAGCTTCGAGGTGGAAGGGGGCGAGATTTTTGGATTCTTGGGACCGAACGGCGCAGGCAAATCAACAACCATCCGCATGCTCAACGGGCTACTCCTGCCAACGAGCGGTCAGGCGAGCGTTGGCGGCTTCGACATCATCCGACAATCTGAGCAGATCAAGCACCATATCGGCTATATGTCCCAGCGTTTCTCTCTTTACGGGGACCTGACCGCCGAGGAAAACCTCACTTTTTTTGGCGGGATCTATGGATTGTCTGCCACAAAGCTCAAAGAGCGAGCCCACGAGGTGCTCAGCCTGGTCGGCCTTCTGGAGCGACGCTCTGAGCTAACCCGTAATTTGGCCTTAGGGCTGCGCCAGAGGCTGGCCTTGGCCTCGGCCATTCTTCATCAGCCACCCATCCTTTTTCTGGACGAACCTACCAGCGGTGTCGATCCTATCTCTAGGAGAAACTTCTGGGATCTCATTTACGACATGGCTGACCGGGGCATCACCATCCTGGTCACCACCCATTATATGGAAGAGGCCGAGTTCTGTGACCGGCTGGTCCTCATATATCAGGGCCGTCTCATTGCCCAGGGCACCCCCGGTGACCTGAAGCGTGCCGTACCCGAGCAAATTATTGCTATCTACCCGGACCGTCTGGGTGAGGCCCTGGAGGTGGTACGACAATTACCCCAGGTAGCTGAAGCAGCTCTCTTTGCTGATGGCATCCATGCAGCCGCAGCCCACGCCGAGGAGGCAGAGTCGGCGGTGAAACAGGCCCTAGCAGCCCACGGTATCGTTATTAGGCGAATACAACGTCTAGAACTTAGCCTGGAGGATGCCTTCATCTCTTTGATCGAAACCGCTGGAGGCAACTAGGGTTATGGATCCGCTGCGCACCTGGGCGGTATTTCGTAAGGAAGTCACGCACATCAGGCGCGATCCCGCCAGCTTCATTCAGGCGATGCTCATCCCAATAATCCTCCTTCTTCTCAACGGCTTTGCCCTCAACTTCGACCTGAAACACGTCCCGCTGGCGGTTTATGATAGGGAACAGAGTCAGGTCAGTGAAAATTTTATCCAGGAATTCAAGGGAACGCACTATTTCCGCATCCGCTACTTTGTTCGAAGTTATGAGAAGATCGCCCGGCTCATCAATGAGCGGGAGGTAAAGCTGGCCTTGGTGATCCCTCATGATTTCTCTACAGCCCTGAAATCAGAGAGAACCGCTTACGTTCAGGCAGTAGTCGACGGCACCAATGCCAACACGGCCAACCTTGTTATTGGCTATGTTCAGGCAATAAGCTCGGCCTACAGCCAGAAATTGACCGTAGAGAGATTGAGGCTCAAGGGGTTAACCCGACTGGAGCTACCAATTAAGAGTGAGGCCCGTATCTGGTACAACGAGGAACTCGAGAGCCGCAACTTCATTGTCCCCGGTCTCATTGCCATCATCATGACCATGGTGGGAGCGCTGCTCACTGCCCTGTGCATCATCCGGGAGAAGGAAAGAGGCAGCATGGAGGGTCTCATGGGCACCCCTTTGAAGAAATCTGAGCTCATCCTGGGAAAACTGGCACCCTACTTTGTCATCGGCATGCTGGACATGTTCATTGCCATGGCTATGGGCCAATTTTTGTTCGGGGTAACGCTGCGGGGTAACGTCTTGCTCTTTGTGGGACTGGCTGCCATTTTCATGGTAGTTGTCTTGGGGCAGGGCCTCCTAATTTCGGTCATCGCTCGCAGCCAGCTGGAAGCATATCAGCTGGCAATGTTGACCACCTTCCTGCCGGCCTTCCTCCTTTCCGGGGCGATTTTCGCCGTTCACCGCATGCCTGTGGCCCTACAGATTTTTTCTTACATCGTTCCGGCCACATATCTGGTAACCATCAGCAAGGGGATCTATCTCAAGGGCATCGGCCTGGAAATTCTGTGGCCTGACGCTCTTGCCCTTGTCGCCTTTGCCGCCTTTTTCCTCTTGGCTGCCGGGCGCAAATACGTCAAGAAGATAGAGTGAAGTTCATGCTCAGGCGCATTTATCACATCATGGTCAAGGAGTTCATCCAGGCGGTACGCGATCCGCGGCTGCGTATCTTCCTCTTCCTGCCACCTCTCATCCAGCTTATTATCTACGGAGACACTATCAACTTCGACATCAAGCATATACGCACCGGTGTCTTTGACGAATGCCGTACCTCACAGAGCCGGAAATTTACCAAACGCTTCGGCGCTACTGATTACTTCGACCTGGATTATTTTCCCCACAGTCCCGGCTCCGTGCGAAGTCTTCTTGATCGAGGCAAGGTCAGTCTCATTCTGCACATCCCCTGGGACTTCGCCGAAAAGCTTCAGGCCAGCAAAACCGCTCCACTGCAACTTGTCATCGACGGCACCGACTCCAATGCTGCCTTGATAGTGGGTCGTTATGCCAATGCGATTATTAATAATTATGCCGCTGAACTCAGGAACGAACGGCTCGGCAGGCAAGGGTTGGCCGAGGACCTCGGTGTTCCCATAGCGGTTGAAGAACAAACATGGTTCAACCTCAACCGGATAAGTCGCTTTTCCTTTGTCCCCGGGGTCATTGCCATGGTCGTCATGCTGGTGAGCATAATGCTCACCGCCCTCGCCGTCGTCAGGGAAAAGGAAATCGGCACCATGGAGCAGCTTTTGGTCGCTCCCATCAAGCCGATGGAATTTATGTTAGGCAAGACCATACCTTTCGTCATTATCTCCCTGTTTGACGTGATCCTGGTAACTTTGGTGGCCATCTTCTGGTTCGGCGTGCCCTTCCGCGGCAACCCTCTGGTGCTCCTCTTGGGTACACTATTATTCCTCTTCAGTTCGGTCGGCGTAGGGCTTTTCATCTCTAACGTGTCCTCCACCCAGCAACAGGCCATGATGGTAAGCTCTTTTTTCTTTATGCCGGCCATTCTCCTGTCGGGCCTCGTTTTCCCCATCGATAACATGCCCCAAGTGGTCCAGTACATAACCTACCTTAATCCACTCAGATATTTCATCATTGTGGTGCAGGATGTTTTCTTAAAGGGGGTAGGGCTGGATTTTCTCTGGCCTGAGATGGTGGGTATGGCCACTCTCGGGTTGGTTTTGTTGAGTTCTAGTGTCATCGGTTTCAGAAAACGGCTAGGATAACGAGCCCTCTGCCCAAAAGCCATCAATTTCAACGGAAGTTCCAGTTCCGTTATAAGAAATATGAGAACTCACAATTCTCTTTTTTTTATTTTCGTTTTATTTCAAATAGTTAGATCTTCTTTCTCTTCTTCATCTGTATTGGCCACCTCTCCTTCTACACCTTATCAGAACTGACAGTTCTGATCCCTATATATACAGTGTACAAATTACCTTTGAATTCAATATATTACATATTTGGCACAAGTTCTGCTTAGGGGGGTCAGTTTTTGTGTGTTGAAGCATTGATTGCCGAATCTGGGGAAAGCATTTAATATCAAAAGAAAGGAGTGAAATCCAGATTGGAGTTGGCATGTCGGATATAAACAAGTCATCAAGTAAAGACTCTGTAGGCGCTTCCCCCAATGAAGAGACCTCACCAAGGGAGGAGAGTACGTTTGGCCCTTTGCAGTCGCAGCAGGAAGCTAACGGAAACGGCTTGCTGCTTTTGGATGGAGCCAGTTCGCAAATGCCACTTGTTGCGCCTGAATTGGAGACTCAGAGGCGAGTGGCAGCCGATACCTCTCGTCCGTTACCTCAGCGTTTGGAAGCCTATGAAGACATCATGGATTCTGAGGTGGGCGACACCACCTTGGTGCGAGCCCGGAATGTTGAACGTGAGATTGGCTTGCGCCAGATTTATTTCAAGTTTGAGGGGGGCAATCCCACTGGAACCCAGAAAGACCGCATCGCCTTTGCCCAGGTAATGGACGCCATGCGGCGGGGTTTTGACGCCATCACTCTGGCCACCTGCGGTAACTATGGGGTAGCCCTGGCTCTTGCCGCCTCAATGGCGGACTTGAAATGTCTCATCTACATTCCCCAAGGATACCACACTAAGAGGGTGCAGGAGATGACTGATCTCGGGGCCCAGATAATTCGCGCAGCAGGAGATTACGAAGAGGCGGTGATAATCTCACGCAAGCGTGCAGAGGCCGAGGAGATCTATGACGCAAATCCGGGAGGGGCCAATACTGCACTGCAACTGAAAGCCTATGGTGAAATAGCTTACGAGATTTACGACGAACTCCGCGATGCACCAGCAGCCGTGGCGGTACCGGTTTCCAATGGCAGCACTCTAGCTGGCATTTACAAAGGCTTCTTGAGCCTTTACCGCAGAGGCAAGACTTCCCGCATGCCCCGAATGGTGGCGGGTTCTTCCCACGGCAAGAATCCCATTATCAGGGCCTTCCTCAAAAATACTCCCGCTTGCGAGGATTTGAAGCCAGAGCAAATTCGCGAAACTGCCGTTAACGAGCCCTTGATCAACTGGCATTCCTTTGATGGAGATCTAGCCCTCGAAGCAATTAGAAAGAGTGGTGGTTGGTCATCATACGCCAGTGACAAGAGCATGATAACCTATTCGCGGCTGCTGCGTGACAAGGAAGGTTTGAGCATATTGCCTGCTTCCACTGCGGGTTTGAGCGTACTCTTGGAACGGCACGGTAAGGAGCCACTGCCAGGAGATCGATATGTTGTCATTCTTACGGGGAGAAAGTCGTGAGTTCTTTTCCTGAAGGTAATGCGATCATTTATTGCCAGGGAGCTTTTGCCACCGCCAACGGCAAAACCGCCCACGGTCTAGTGCGCCGTACTCGACGCTACCGAGTTCTTTCGGTGGTGGATTCGCTTTGCGCGGGCAATGATGCGGGAACGGTCCTGGATGGCAAAGCCAGGGACATTCCTATATACGGGGAACTCGATATGGCAGTGGATGAGGTCCGCTCAAGAGGAAATCCCCCTACCCACCTGGTCATTGGCCTGGCCCCTGATGGTGGGCGCCTCAGCCCCGAAGCCCGCAGTGACGTGATCAAGGCCATCAATTTCGGCCTCAATGTAGATTGTGGCCTTCACGATTTTCTCTCAGAAGACGCCGATATTGCCCAATTGGCCGCCCAAAAAGGTATAGTTTTGCGTGACATCCGCAAGCCCCCGCACCGGAAGGACCTTCACTTTTTCACTGGAAAGATCGAGGAGGTAACCTCGCTTAAGGTGGCGGTTCTGGGTACGGATTCGGCCATTGGCAAGCGCACCACCACTTGGATCCTCCTTGATGGTCTCCGTGAGGCCGGCTATGAGGCAGAGCTCATCGGCACTGGGCAAACCGCCTGGATGCAAGGGGCTCGTTATGGAATCATCCTCGACTCCCTGGTTAACGATTTCGTCGCTGGAGAGGTAGAACACGCAGTGTGGACCGCCTGGAAAGAGACCCAGCCCCAGGTGATCGTCATCGAGGGTCAGGGGAGTTTGATGAACCCTGCCTACCCTGGCGGTTTCGAGATTCTGGCTGCTGGCAGGCCTGATATAGTGGTGCTTCAGCATGCTCCGGGGAGAAAGGAATACGACGGCTTTCCCGGTTATCCTATTCATCCCCTTGAAACACAGATTCGGGCCATCGAACTACTTTCGGGAAAGCCAGTGGTGGCAATAGCCATTAACCACGAGAACCTGGATAAAAATAAAATGGCAGAAGTATGCCAAGGAATTAGCAAGGAGACTGGTCTTCCCGCCTGTGAACCTCTTTTGAACGGGGCGGGACCTTTAGTCGCTGCACTGAAACCTTATCTTGATGGGAAAATCCCCCCTCGCTCCCCCCTCTAGAGAAGGGGGGAGTGTGATCAGGGCAGTGAAAAACACGGAAACAGTTTACAAGTCCCCTTTGTTAAAGGGGGATTTAGGGGGATTTCCTCAAGACGTGGTCTGGAATCTTAGGGAATTGTAAATGAATACAGATAATCCAAAGCAAGATCCATTGAGCGTCCTCGGGGTTATTCGCCGCCTAGAAGTAGGCCCGGTGCAACTGAAACCACGGGTGATGACAGCTCCTTACAGGGTGACTCGGGACGGTGAAGTCCATGAAAATGAATTGATTTACCGGTTCGAGGAAGATGTCTTTGTACCCGGAGAACCTGCCGCCATCAACCTTGCAAGTATGATAGCAGTACAGGTTGCCCTAAATTACGGGCTTTTTTGTGACGAGTTGGTTTTTCACGGCTGGTTCGACGAGCATGACCGTAGATTCATTCAAGATATGGCCCAGAACACCGCTCGGGAGATATTCGTAAAAAAGTTTCTCGAACCAAATCCCTTTCTGCGGGGGCCGGCAACTGAACTTCCTCCAGTTAAACTGGAAAGCTATCTCAGGGCTAATTTAGTCTTTCCAGATGAGGAGCAAAGCAAATCCAGGAAATATAAAAAGTGGAACCAGGGGTCGAAAGGCCAACGAAGCCACCACGCTGTCCTTTCCAGCGGGGGCAAAGACAGTCTTCTCACTTTCGGCCTTTTGAGGGAGTGCGGTCATGAGGTCCATCCGATTTTTATCAACGAGTCAGGCCGCCATTGGTTCACCGCTCTGAATGCCTACCGATACTTCGCTGCAAATATAAAAAACACCGCGCGGGTTTGGACGAATTCCGACAGGCTGTTCAGTTGGATGCTCAAACATCTACCCTTTGTGCGCCAGGATTTCTCCAGAATACGATCAGACCAGTACCCCATCCGCTTGTGGACCGTGGCTGTCTTTCTCTTTGGAGCTCTGCCTATATTGAGAAAGAGAGGTGTTGGTCGGCTTCTTATTGGCGATGAGTTCGACACCACCTACAAATTGTCTCATCGCGGCATCACCCACTATAACGGACTCTATGATCAAAGCCGTTTCTTCGACCATGCGCTGACCCGCTATTTTAACCGCAAGGGCTGGGCAATAAGCCAGTTTTCCCTTCTCAGGCCCCTTTCGGAACTCTTGATTCAGAAAATTCTCCTTGAACGCTATCCTGATCTACAAAATCTTCAGGTTTCCTGCCACGCCGCCCACAAAGAGGAAGACCGGGTAAATCCTTGTGGCCGCTGTGAAAAATGCAGGCGCATCGTAGCTATGCTGGTGGCTTTGGAGGCAGAGCCTTCCCACTGCGGTTATAACCAGGAGCAGATTGCCGTTTGCTTAAAGAATCTTCCAGTTAAGGGAATTAATCAAGAGAGTGCGGGACTCCAGCATTTGGGCTTTATTTTGAAGCAAAAGGGCCTTCTTACTGAAGGGGCTATAGGAGGAGTGAAACCACGCCGTCGACCTGAAATAATCAAGTTGCGCTTCGATCCGGAAAAGTCGCCCATGGAAGACATCCCTGTAGATTTGCGTGAGTCTTTATACTGGCTCTATCTGGAGCATGCTGCCGGAGCAGTCAAGAGAAAAGGGAGGGTGTGGATCGACTTTGATCCTCTTGACGACCCGGCCATGACCAGGCCCTACCCCTTTGAATCCTTAAGCGTTCGGAGACAAGCACCACCTTCCTCACCAGGTGATCGCTCCAAGTCCTATCTGTTGAGCGAGTTGACCTGGCCTGAAGCGGAAAAGCGTCTTGAAGAGGTGGACGTGGCCTTGCTGCCGGTTGGCTCAATCGAACAGCATGGCCCCCATCTACCCCTGGACAGCGATGCCTTTGACGCCGAGTATCTTGCCCACCAGGTAGCGGAGAAATGCTCGGAACCCAAACCTTTGGTTCTACCTTTGATACCATACGGTGTTTCCTACCACCATGAAGGTTTTTCCGGCACCCTCAGCATCAGCCCCGACACTTTGTCCCAATTGGTCTACGAAATAGGGATGGGTGCAGCTCGACAGGGGATAACCAAACTTTTGATCATCAACGGCCATGGGGGCAACAGTCCAGCCTTGAATTTCGCCGCTCAGATGATCAATCGAGATGCTCACATATTCACCTGTGTGGATACCGGTGAAACCAGCGATCCAGACGTAGATGCCCTGGCTGAAACCCCTAACGACGTCCACGCAGGAGAAATAGAAACCAGCACGACCTTGGCGGTCCGGCCCGATCAGGTGAGGATGGAAAAGGCCCGTACTTTCATACCTCGGTTTTCCAGCCGCTATTTGAATTTTACCTCCAAGAGAAGGGTGAACTGGTATGCCCACACCGCCAAGATTTCACCTGAAGGTGTCCTCGGTGATCCCACTAAAGCGAGTCGTGACAAGGGAAGACAGATTTGGGATTTGATGATCAAAAATCTGGTGGAACTAGTCGAAGATCTCAAAGGTTTGAGCCTGGACGAAATTTACCAGCGGCGGTATTGACCCTAATGTTAAAGCCCTACACCGGTAAAAACCGCTGCGCTCGCCTAATAGCACGTCATCTGCGGCTCTGCTCGGAACAGGGCTTCACCTACGGTTCAAGTACTCCGCCGCAGGTGGACTGCGCCCAGCCACATATAACGCACTCTTGCACGTTTTTCCTCGACATAGGTCTGCAACAGTAGGGTTAAGATCATGAAAATCATCCAGATAGAAGGTTGGCCGGTTACTATGGAGCTGGCCGAACCCTACACCATAGCTTACGAGAGGGTTGAGGTAGCGACCAACATATTTCTCCGGGTTGAAAGCAGCAGCGGGGTTACCGGCTACGGGTGCGCCGCGCCGGATGAGCACGTCACCGGCGAGACCCCTGAAAGCGTACTCACAGCTCTAGATGATGTAGTTACGCCTGCCATCAAGGGATCGGATCCTCTGCGTCCAATTATGCTTCTCGAAAGGCTCAAACCCCTGCTGCGATCTCAGCCTTCTGTCATTGCCGCGGTAGACATGGCTCTTTTTGATATCTTGGGAAAGGTGTGCGGCCTCCCCCTGTGGCGGCTTCTAGGGGGATTCAGGGACCGGATTCGAACCAGTATCACCATAGGCATACTTCCGGAAAAGGAAACAGTTGAACGGGCCCGGAAACTTGTGGCCCAGGGATTCAAGTGCCTCAAGCTCAAAGGCGGAATCGACGTTGAAGCAGATATTTCCAGGGTTTTGCAGGTGAGGGAGGCGGTGGGCCGGGACATTGAGTTGCGCTTTGACGCCAATCAGGGATTTTCAGTGGAAGAATCACTCAAGTTTGTGGAGAAAACACGCAAGGCTCGGCTGGAACTGTTTGAGCAACCTACTCCCAAAGGACAACCGGAAATGTTGCGTCAGGTGAGCACTACTGTGGCTATCCCGGTCATGGCCGACGAAAGTCTAACTTCCCTTAGGGATGCCTTCCGCATCGCCCGCCGTGGGTTGGCTGATATGGTAAACGTCAAGCTCATGAAGGTTGGCGGCATTTCTGAGGCCCTGCAGATAAATGCCGTCGCCCGAGCGGCAGGGCTGGAAGTCATGGTTGGCTGCATGGATGAGGCCGCCTTGGGAATAGCTGCCGGGCTCCACTTTGCTCTCGCCCGTCCAAATGTGGTCTATGCCGATCTGGACGGCCACATTGGGCTACTGGGAGATCCTTCCGATGGTTTGGTAATACTTCAAGATGGCAGTCTTTTCCCTAATAACAATCCCGGCCTTGGTTTCAATATGGTCTAACTGCCAAATTGAGACTGTTCAATAATTCAGTCTTGAAATGACTTGAAGCTCTGACTCACCTGGGTCCCCGCCGCAGCCTATCCCGCACTTGATGCGGGACCAGGATGACGGGCGATTGCCTACTGTCGTCATTTCCCGCGAAGCTTGTCCCCGACTTCGATCGGGGAGCGGGAATCTATGGCATAAACAGACTTTTACCGAGAATTTCTTGCGGATTACCATATAAAAATGGCATTGCAAGTAATTGAATTATTTGCTTAAAAAAATATTGAACAGTCTCAAATTATAAGGGTATCTAAAGTTACAAGGAGAACTCCCATGGAGATAAAACTTCAGGCCAAAGACCTCCACCTCGACATAATCGCCAAGTCCTGGAAAACAGTTCTTTACAACCTCTGTCTTATCTCTGCCGGAAGTCTAATTTTCGTTATAGGGATGAACGGTGTTTTGATTCCCAATAAACTGCTGAGTGCCGGAGTTACAGGTATTGCTCTCATATTTCACTATCTTTTTCCCAAGCTGAACGTGGGGCTTGCCTATTTTTTGCTTAACCTACCTCTGATGCTCTTGGGATTTTTCTCCATTAGTCGCAGATTTCTTCTCTATACCCTATACGGAATGGGCCTTTTTTCCCTGACCGCCGCTTTTGTCAAGCCACCTGTTGCCGTCATCGAGGACCCTATTCTGGCCGCCTTGTTCGCCGGCATCATCTGCGGAGCAGGAGTGGGAGTCATTCTGCGATCCATCGGCTCAACGGGTGGCATTGACATCCTGGCAGTGTATGTAAACCAGAAATTCGGCTTCCGTCCCGGTTCGGTCAGTTTTGTTTTTAACACTATGGTGCTAACTGTTGGTGCTTATTTTTTTGGCCTGGAAGTAGCTCTTTATACCCTTATCTATGTGTTTACCAGCAGCCGGGTACTTGATGTCGTCCTCACCGGATTCAACCAGCGTATGGCCACCATGGTTATCTCGGAAAAAACCAACGAGATGGCCAGGGAAATTTTCACCAAGGTAAATCGTGGCGTTACCTTTCTCAAAGGCAAAGGAGCCTACACCGGGAAAGAAAGAGATGTGATCTTTACCGTCACCACTCTCACGGAACTCCCGAAGCTAAAGGATATTATATTTGCTATCGACCCGGGGGCTTTCGTGGTGGTCAATAATACCCTGGAGGTCCTTGGAAAAAGGCACGGATCAAGGAAAGTTTATTGATTCTAATCTCCTCAAACGGAGCCCGCTAGCCCGGGAATTTGACCACTTATGCTGCAGCTGATATCCTTGATCCTGGTTAGCGAGGTGGCCTAATGTCTCCCACCAGATCCCGGCAGGAACGTCTGCGAGAACTCCTCAAGGTTTTCAACTCAAAAGACAGGGTTCTCATAACCATATGTGCTGACCCTGACTCTCTGGCCTCGGCCATGGCTCTCAAGCGTCTACTCTGGCGTAAGATTCAGGGGGTGAGTATTACCCATTTCAACGAAATCAAGCGTTTCGACAACCTTACAATGATCAGACTTCTCAAGATCCCCTTGGTAAAACCCCAAGAGATACGACTCTCCAACTTCAGCAAGAACGTCCTGCTTGATAGTCAGCCCGATCACAGTGATTCATTTTCTGCGCTCAATTACCATGTGATCATCGACCACCATCCCTTATCACAAAAATTGCAGGCCCCTTTCTTAGACATTCGCCCACAATATGGCGCCACCGCCTCGATCATGACCGAGTATCTCCGGGCAGCCAAAATACGACCCTCCAAGAGCCTGGCTACTGCCCTTATATTTGCCATAAGGGTTGACACCGGCAATTTCGAGTCGGGTGTCACCGGAGAGGATGTCAAGGCTTTCCGCTACCTTTTCCCCCTCGCTGACATGAATCTTTTGCGCAAGATTGAGATGGCCGACATGCGTACAGAGGATCTCAAATATTTCCGCCTTGCTCTCGAAAACAAAGAAATAATTAAGGGAAAAATCTTCAGCCACCTTGGTCAAATCGAGTCTCCGGATAATCTGGTACTGGTTGCCGACTTCTTCATGAGGCTGCATGAGATTGCCTGGGTTGTAGTCTCGGGTGTCTACCGGAAAACTCTGGTGGTGGTTATTCGTAACGATGGTTTCCGTAAGGATGCTGGGACTTGGGCAAATAGGGCCTTCGGTCGCCTTGGCAGTGCTGGTGGCCGTCGGTCCAGAGCCCGAGCGGAAATTCTCCTAAGGGATCTTCAGAAGCACTCTAGGAAAGATGGCCTTGCCGATCTAGGCCGTTTTGTAATCCGCCAGTTTGAAAGAGGCGGCGGCAGCCCATGAGTCATTTTTGCCATTGTAAGCATGATTTCTATTTTCACTTTCCCAGCAGGCTTCTGATTCCAGGCCTTTCAGAACCCTTTTTGATAATGGCGAAGGAAGCCGTACAATTACCATCGAAACCCTCAAGATATTGCCGGTGCTCCTCTGTCAGTTGCTCTTCCCTTTGCCAACTTTCACAGTTAAGGCCTGAAGCAGATAAGTTCTCAAAATAAGTTATAACCACGAGGTAGATGCTTTCATCTGAGTCAGCTCTCGCGTAAGTTCTGGTAAGTATACAGTTGGGAAGACCATATCCTTGCTCGGAAATGAACTTTGCTATAGGTTCATCCGCTGAAAGAAAAATCACCCTAGTGAAGCAGTTATATTCCTTTCCACCAAGACTGCATATTCCAGAGCTTAAATTTTCCCGGACAACCCCTAGGAGATTGCCCACATATTTAGTTTGCTCTCGACGTAACTGTATATAAACGGCTTTAATTAGCTTATTCTCAATCGCATCGACGAAAACATAGGATTTTGTCTCATAAGTAACTAACTGCAAACTATCGGGGGATCGTTTTTCCATTGTATAATCTAATCTTCCCAGATAGATAAACTTGGGATCAATCTTCACCTCCAGCTTTGGAGAGGAGGAATAAAACACATTGTCCTTTACATATCTCTCTGATTTTGTTGCTCCAACTAGCAGCAAGCAGGTAAGACAAACGATACTGGCACGAATGCCTTTTCTCATAGCATTACTCCGTGGTTTCTGAGCTCTATGGAAACTAAATCGGATTGCTTCTTAATCTTAAAGTTCGTCCTTGAAGTTTGCTGCAAAACTCAAACTTTGTGATAAAAAATTATTTTAACATCGAATGCTCTTGGCGCGGTAAATTTTCGCCGTGGCCGACTAACCTTTATCGCATTTGGAGGACATATGGCCGTTTACAACCTCGATAAAATCTTCAAGCCTGAATCCATAGCGGTCATTGGTGCCAGTGAAAAGGAGGGCAGCATTGGCAGTGTGCTGGTGGAAAATCTTATCCAGGGGGGGTTCCAGGGAAAAGTGTATCCTGTAAACCCACGGTATCGAAGCATCTACGCTCTCGAGGCTTATCCCTCTATTCTGAATACCAATAGCGCAGTCGACCTGGCTATCATCGCCACTCCCATTGCTACGGTCCCTGGCGTGGTCAAGGAATGCGTAGAGGCCGGGGTTGATGGCGCCATCATCATCTCTGCCGGGGGCAAGGAAACCGGGGCCAAGGGTCGCGAACTAGAGGACCGGATACACAGGGAGGCAAGAAAAGGAGGTCTCAGGGTAATTGGACCTAACTGTCTCGGAATCATTTGCCCTGAAAGGAATCTCAATGCCAGCTTTGCTTCCCGTATGCCCCAAAAGGGAAAACTCGCCTTTGTTTCTCAAAGCGGCGCCATCTGCTCGGCAATTCTGGACCTCTCTCCCAAGGAAAACATCGGTTTCAGCTATTTCGTCAGCATTGGCTCCATGATGGATGTGGACTTTGGAGATTTGATCGATTACCTGGGAACTGATCCAGAAGTTAGCAGCATCCTACTCTATGTGGAAAGTCTGTCTCATCATAGAAAATTCATGAGTGCAGCTCGCGCCGCTTCTCGGTTGAAACCCATCGTGGTTCTAAAATCAGGGAGAAGCCCTGCTGGTACCAGAGCGGCAGCCTCCCACACCGGGGCAATGGCTGGAGAGGATGCTGTTTATGATGCTGCCTTTAAACGGGCCGGCATTGTAAGGGTCAACACCATTGGCGAGCTCTTCGACTGTGCCGAACTGATGGCCAAACAACCCCGGCCCTCGGGGCCACGTTTGGCGGTGGTGACCAATGCCGGGGGACCGGGAGTCATGGCAGCTGATGCTTTGTCCCAATACGATCTGGAGCCGGCACCCTTAGAAGCTGAGACAGCTGAGAAGCTGGATGGAGTCTTGCCGGACCTCTGGAGTCATGGCAACCCTATTGACATCCTGGGAGACGCTTCTGCTGACACCTATGCGAAAGCAGTGAAAATATGTATTGAGGCAAAGGAATTCGACGGAGTGCTGGCCATACTATCACCTCAAGCCATGACCGACCCCACAGCGGTGGCAAACTCCCTTGCCCAGTTCTCCAAGAGTAAGCGCTTCCCGCTTTTTGCCTCCTGGATGGGGGGAGTAGCTGTAGAAAAAGGTACTGAGATCCTGAATCAAGCTGGGATTCCCACCTACAATACCCCGGAGCAGGCCATCCGGGCATTTATGTATATGTGTGAATACTCTCGAAATCTGCAAATATTGGAGGAGATTCCGCCGCAGCTCCCCCGGACGCTACGGTTTGATCGTCAGCGAGCCGATTCTATCATTGAGGAAGCATCTCGCCGGCAAAAAACGGTGTTAACCGAGTTTGAGTCCAAAGCTTTGCTCACCGCCTACGGCTTGCCGGTAAACCGCACAGAAGTTGCCAACTCTCCTGACGAAGCCGTGAAAAAGGCGAAAGAAATAGGATATCCCCTGGCGATGAAAATCCTTTCACCGGACATTCTTCACAAGACAGAAGCCCATGGCATTTTGCTGAATCTTCGCTCTGAGGCCGAAGTTTTTGATGCTTTTAAAAAGATCCTTACAGGAGCTCATGAGTATAATCCAGAAGCTGTGATCCAGGGGGTTACCCTTCAACCAATGATCCAGAGGGGTGATTACGAACTTCTCCTTGGGGCCAAAAAGGACCCGAGCTTCGGGCCGGTTATCCTCTTCGGAATGGGTGGAATTTACACAGAGATCCTCCATGACAGAGAGATAGGCCTTCCACCTCTCAACCTTCTCTTGGCCAGAAGACTAATGGAAAAAACCCGGGTCTATGCACTCCTGAAAGGCTACCGCAACCGACCTCCAGCTGATATGGAACTTTTGCAAGAAACGATCCTCCGCCTTGCTCAGCTAGTTGTTGACTTCCCCGAAATATCAGAGCTGGATATGAATCCTGTTATCGTCACTGACGGCAAGCCTCAGGTGGTAGATGCGAGGATATTATTGGAAGCCACAGACATATCCTCTCCCCTCCATCTAGTCATCAGCCCATATCCGGAACATTATGAGTCCCAGGAAGTGACCTCGGCTGGTCTTGAAGTTTTCATCCGTCCAATCAAGCCGGAAGACGCGCCCCTCCTGGTGGAACTTTTTGACACTCTCTCTCCCACCAGCATCTACTACCGGTTTTTCGGTACCCTCAAGGCCCTGCCCCATTCCATGTTAGTGCGATTCACTCAGGTAGACTACGACCGTGAGATAGATATGGTAGCCCTGCAAAAAACCAATGGCGACAAAGAACGAATGTTGGCAACCGCTAGGGTGATTACAGATCCTGACGGTAAGAGAGCTGAATTTGCCATTCTGGTAGGAGATCCATGGCAGGGCAAAGGCGTGGGAGCCAGACTGTTGGAAAGATGCCTCACCATCGCCAAAGAACGTGGTATCGAAACGGTTTGGGGCATTGTTTTGCATGAAAACACGGGTATGCTCGCACTGGCTCGCAAACTTGGCTTTAAAGTCTCTAGGTCTGATGACCCAGGTGAATTGCAAGTGACCATTGATTTGAAATCTGTTGATTTTTAGTGCTGTAGGAGTCCAATGAACACCCTGCGCATGATAGCCAACATAAGGTTCCAGGACATACTGGACATCCTCTTTCTCACCATCGTTGCTTACTACCTCTACGTTTGGTTTCGCGGAACCAAGGCCTTTAAGGCCCTGGCCGGCCTCTTGGCCCTGGCGATCATCTACACCGCCGCCAGAGCCTGGGGCCTCTTCCTGACCACCTGGATGTTTGAAATTCTCTGGCAGGTCTTAATCATCCTGCTAGTTATCCTCTTTCAGGCCGAAATACGTCAGGTCCTGGAGAGGGTAGATCCTCTCAGAAAAATTGGCTTGCGCAGACATGCCAAGCCGGCGGAATGGATAGAGGATTTCACTAAAGGAATTTTCTCCCTGGCGGAGAGAAAAATTGGTAGCCTTGGCATCATTGAACGACTGGACAAGGTGGACGAGTTTATAACAGCCGGCACCTCCTTAGAGGGAGATCCAAATCCTGAGTTGCTGTTGGCCATCTTTCACAAAGACTCTCCCTTGCATGACGGGGCCGTGCTAATACGGGAGGGAAAAGTTGTAGCGGCTGGCTGTTATCTGCCCCTCAGCCCCGACGAGGAACTGCCAAAACACTGGGGTACCAGGCACAGGGCGGCTCTCGGCCTCTCCCAGAGGTGTGATGCCATGGTGCTGGTGGTTTCCGAGGAACGTGGGGAAGTTTCCCTGGCCCGTGGCGGAGAGTTGCTGCCGGTGGAAAATCAACAGAGGCTCTCTCAAGTTGTCCATGAAGCGATTACCCTTCCCACTCCTGAAGCTAAGGGCTGGCTGGAAACCATCCGTTTGCTCCTGGTGCCTCGATGGCGGCTGAAATTGGGAACCCTGGCCGTTGTCAGTCTGGTATGGCTGATGTTGGCCGGACAACAGGACTTTGAAGTCACCATTAAGGTGCCGGTGGAGTTCAAAAACCTGCCCGAGTACATGGAAATTGTCGAACCCATGAAACCTAGCGTTGAGATCACGGCGCGAGGCCTGCGAAAAGACGCCAGCACCTTGAACTCCAGAAACGTTCAGGTGGAACTCGATGTTTCTTCGGCCAGACTAGGCCGTAAGACATATCGTATATCGCCGAATCAAGCTGTCTTGCCAGGTGAGAGAATAGATGTGGTGAGAATCGAACCTACTGAATTTGTTCTGGAGTTCAAACAGAAAGAGCAGGGATCCCCTAAGTAAGTAAAATCCCCCCGCCTTCCTCGCCTAAAGGCGAGGCCGTTGGTGGGCAAGTTCCTCCAGTCCTCCCTTTGGAAAACGTAGATTAAGGAGGAATTCTCCAAGCAGGTTGCAGCCAAAATATGTTAATTGAAACTGTTGACAATTTTGAGGAGAAAGATCAAAATTGCCGTCACATTTGATTCTGCTACAGTAAATTTTTAAATAATATTGGCACATCTACAGGGACACCTTCTGGCATTTATGAGCAGTATTTTTTAAACATAGTTTGGACCAAGGATGGAAAATGGCCAAAAGGATAGGATTTGTTTCCACCCGATTTGCCGGTACTGACGGGGTTACTCTTGAGGCAAACAAGTGGGCGGAAGTCCTCGAAAAGGCCGGGCAAGACTGTTTCTGGTTTGCAGGTGAGTTAGACAAGGATCCACAAAAAAGCTTTCACGTTGCCGAAGGTCACTTTCTGGACGAGCAAAATACTAGGATCAACGCAAGCGTCTTTGGGAAAAAACTCCGCAAGGCTTCAGTAACGGAAAAAATTCATGCCCTCAGAGCCCTTCTTAAAGTGAACATCTATGAGTTTATCGAACAATTCAATATCGATTTAATAATAGCTGAAAATGTCCTCACCATCCCCCTACATATTCCTTTCGGCATAGCTCTCACCGAGGTCATGGCCGAAACTCAGATCCCTACGATTGCCCACCATCACGATTTTTACTGGGAACGCATCAGATTCGCCCTTAATGCTGTGGAAGATTATCTTCATATGGCCTTCCCACCCTGTCTGCCCAACATAGAGCATGTTGTGATAAATTCTTCCGCCCAAGAGGAACTTGCTCATCGTACCGGTCTTTCTTCTACTGTGATTCCCAATGTTCTGGACTTTGAAAATCCTCCGGTGGCGGACTGGGAGCAGACGCGGGATTTTCGAGAAAGTATCGGCTTGACCCCGGAAGACGTCATAATCCTCCAGCCGACCAGAATCGTTCAACGTAAAGGAATTGAGCACGCCGTCGACTTGGTAGGCGGACTGGCTGATCCTCGCTACAAACTGGTCATCTCCCACGAGGCAGGCGACGAGGGGCTGGAGTATGCCGAATGGCTTAAAGACTATGCCAATAGACAGGGGGTAGAACTCTTTCTCATCTCCACTCATGTGAGGGACCCCTGGACTAAACCCGGTGTCAATGAGAAACGCTATACCCTTTGGGATGTCTACCCCCATGCCGACTTCATCACTTACCCCAGCCTTTACGAGGGGTTTGGCAACGCTTTTCTGGAGGCGGTTTACTTTAAGAAGCCTCTCCTCATCAACCGTTACGCCATCTTTGTTAAAGATATCGAACCCAAGGGTTTTGATCTGGTCGTCATGGACGGCTATCTGAGCAAGAAGGAAATCGACAGAGTAAGAAAAATCTTGGAAGATGAGGCAAGTCGTCAGCAGATGGTTGATCGCAATTATGAAATCGCCAGCCGCCACTTCTCCTATGAATATCTTCGCAGACGGCTAAATTTCCTCCTAACCAATTTCTTCGGAACAGCTCTTTAGAGAGGACTTCACCATTGGACACCCTACTTTCGTTGCTCAGACTGTTCAGAGCACTTCTTGACTGGAGAGTGATTCTCGATGTCCTTCTGATTGCGGCAATCCTGTTTTTTCTCTACCGCACCCTTCTCAGGCTGGGGACCTGGAAAATTGTCACGGGCATATTTCTGGCCCTGGTAGTTTTCGTCGCCGCCAACGTTCTTGATCTCAAAGGAATGAATTGGATCTATTCCAACCTCAGCCAGGTGGCAGCTATTGCTCTCATTGTCATTTTCCAGCCCGAGCTCAGAAAGATCTTTGAGCGAGCTGCATCTCTCGGCGGTAGAAAGCTGGACAACACCGGCCCAGCTCTGGCTGCTCTCTTCGGAGATGCCGCCTTTCTCCTGGCTAATAAGAGACGGGGGGCATTAATTGTCCTTCCCGGTAGGGAGCCGGTTAAGAGATGGTTGTCTGGAGGCTTTGACCTCTACGCTGAACCGAGCCTTCCGATTATACTGAGTATCTTCGACCCTAACTCACCCGGCCACGACGGCGCTCTGGTATTCAGAAACGGCAAACTTGCATATTTCGGGGTGCGGTTGCCCATATCCAAAACGGGTCGTCTGACCGAGGAGTTCGGAACCCGGCATCACGCCGCCATGGGGCTTTCCGAGGTAACAGATGCACTGGTAATTGCGGTTTCAGAAGAGAGGGGTACGGTAAAGACTTTCCTCAATGGCATGGTAAAAAAAGTGGATGGCCAGAGAGAACTAGCCAAACAGATATTGTCTCACTGGCAAACTGCATCCTCCTCTGGGATTGAGCTCAATGACTATAGAAAGCAGCGCAATCTGATCCCAGAGATGGCAATAAGCCTGGCCCTGGCTCTTGTTTTCTACTCCACAGTAATTGTCAGCACGATGGAAATTCGAGAGAAGGCTTTTACCGTCCCGGTAGAATACATTGCGGCGCCGCAGAACCTTGCCCTTAGAGGTGACAATCCTACAGAGATCAAATTGCAATTAACGGGTCCTAAGTCGGAGCTCGATAAAATCAACCCGGCAAATTTAAGCGTCAAAATTGATCTGTCCCAGGCCAAGGCCGGGGGACAAGTCTTTGTCGTATCCAAAGAAAACATCTCCCTCCCCAGGGGGGTAAAACTTGTTAATGCAAACCCCTCCAGCATCTCACTGTCACTCGAGGAGATTGCCGAATTTGAAGTGGAAATTCAACCCCAATTGGTGGGTACCCTGCCTCAAGGTCTGGAATTGGTCTCAGTGGAACTAAATCCCAAAGAGTTGCAGGTTCTGTCTCCGCCAATTGATCCCAGTCAGAAAATAAGCATTGTTACCGAGCCAATATATTTGGAAAGCATAAATAAGAATGAAAAAGTTTTGCGCAAGGTTATAGCGCCACCGAACGTAAGACCTAAGGGCAAGAATTGGCCCGACATTGAGATAACGATCAAGGTGAGGCCAAAGACATAAAGGAAGAGCTAAATATAAGTGGTCAAAATGTCTAGCTCGTCTTTGGCGTCCAAGTTCCAGCTCCCCATCACACCTGGGATCGTGCTCGGCCCCGCCAAGATCAGCCGCTCTAGCCCGTATGTTTCCTGAATCCGCCTACGGCGGACCATGACAATCGTTTTCTTACCTCTTTTTCTAGCCCACCTCAAGTTAAGAGCACGGCAATAATGCCGGTGAGAAAGATGCCATCAAAGGTTCCAGCTCCGCCAATTGAGGCAACCGGTGCCCCAAGTCCAGTGATTTTTTTCAAGTTCATCAGGTCCGCGCCGATGAGCGTCCCCAGGGTCCCAGAAATGTAGGCCACAGGCGGAGCCTTTGCCGGTGAGATTATAAGAGCAATCAGGGCAGCCAATAGAGGTGGAACCAACACTGGCACACCTATACCCACCCCTCTAATGGGCCTTGCCAGCTTGAAAACTGAAACACTCATAAAACCCGTTGCCAAAAGGGCTCTAACTGGTACCTGACACTTGGACAATATGTAGATGGATATGAGGACCGGGATCACCGCTCCCCCAACGTTTATCGCCAGAGTGGTGGTGCATGGCTGTTGGGGCATGGGGAGCCGGTAGCGCATGCCATAGAAGGGAATAACCCGGTCTTCACAAAGCTCATCTTCTTTGAACCTTTTTATGGGGATATTAATGGCGCTGCCAACCAGGGTAAGGAAAAATATAGTGAGCATATATTGCGGGCTAATGCCTATTTTGCTGAAGGCCAGGGTAAGGGCTCCGATCTGGACGAAGAATAGGAGGACAAAAAATACAACAAGAAAAAGGAAAAAAATGAGTACGGTGAAGGGATTAAAAAACATGGTCTACTCCTAGCGATTAAGATTCCATATTAGGCAGGAGAGGACATACTTTGCAAGACAGAAGAGGGGAGTGAAAATATTATTGTACCGTGTTCTGTCGAGACAATGATCGAGGCCGCCGATAAGGGTCTCTACATCCAGGTGGACAGTTTTGGAAGGTGCTGGAGAGCCTTGCTCAGGGCGAAACACAAGGCGAAAGCTGAAAGGGGTGTTAACACCCAACTTATCAACATCTTTTTGATGAGTTCGAACCTCACAGTCCCCATCCCTTTCAACACCCCAACCCCCACAATACCGCCGATTATGCAATAAGTCGTTGAGATAGGCATGCCAAGGCTAGTGAAAACTAGAACCGATGTCGCCGCGCCGAATTGCGCTGCGAAGCCTGAGAAGGGGTCAAGCACGGTTATACCCTTTCCTACAGTTTCTATTACTCTGGAACTCAGAAGCACAGCCCCCAGAAATACCAGCAAAGGCCCTACTAGGGAGGCCTGTTTTGTGGTTATCAGTCCGGCGTACAAAGGCCCCCCCAAAACGGTGGCAAGTTCATTGGCTCCTGTATTATAGGCGACCAATATACCGCTCGACACAAGAAGAATTCTCAATATCACCTCAAGGCGAAACAGGGGCAACTTGGAGAGAGTTTTCTCCATTATCTTGTAAAGAGCTAAGGCAAAGATGAATGCACCTGCGGGCGATATGATCCAGGAGAACACAATTTTGCCAAGGGAAGACATATTTACTGCTATGTCTGTGGCACAGCCTGAACCTGCAAGGCTACCGACGATAACCTGATGGCTGGAGAGGGGCAATTTTTTCCAGTTGGAGAAGGCAATGAGCAACGCGGAGACAATCAGACTTACCCCCAATATGGAGATATTAACCTCCAGGAGGTCTTTGCCAACCGTTTTCATTACTTTCTCACCCTGGGCGATCATGCCGAGAAAAACAAAAAAGCCAAAGATTACCACAGCTTTGTTAAATTTGACGACGTTACTTCCTATACAAATACTCAGGGCATTGGAGGCATCATTTGAGCCGATGACGAAAGATATGAAGATGCAGCCAAGGAGGGGTATAAGTTCGGTCATTGCCTTAGGATAATTAGGTTATCTTATACTGACGTTGATGATCTGAAGGTAATCACTGGCGTCTTCAATCGTGTCGCTGATCGTGGTGAGATCAGAGACAAATTCAGCCAGAATTCGTCCCTGCCAAAAGTTGTCCACTGGTATTGTTCTCATTTCTCTTAGTATACTGAACTTGATATCGTCGATTTTTTTCTCGTAAATCCTGGTAGCAAGGGCCTTCTCGCGCAAATCCTCACCCTTCACCATGGCATCGAAACTTATGGCAAGCATTTCACACATGTTGCTGTTCATTAAGGCAACCCTCTCACACTCCTCTCTTATTTGTTCGGGAATCGCCGCATCCGAGTAATTGAAGGCTGCATCTTCGAGGGAATCAAAAACTCTATCAAGCGTTTCAACAAACCTGCACAGGTCCGGACGTAGATATGGCAAAAAAGCTCCCGCGTATATGGTTGAGATTATTTCTCGCCTGACAGAATCCCCTTCGCGCTCGAGATCGATGACCTCGCGCATCATGCTGCTATCATTCTTTTTTATACCACTGTAAAAGGACTCAAAGGCAAGGCGAAGAAGGTGGAGGTGCTTTTTGACATTTTCTATTACTCGATCTTCTTGTTTACCGTAAGACAATATTTTTTTAAGCAACATAATTCCCTCGTGCCCTCAATATGAGTGAAGCGGCCATGACATCCATCAGTGATATTACACCGACAATTTTTCCCTCTTCACATACGAATACCCTGGCAATGACAGATTCTTGCA
>JAJDNT010000285.1 GCA_022340515.1 Deltaproteobacteria bacterium | reverse complement strand
CTGCCCTATCCCTGCTCCAACTTTAGCATTTCTTGATGATAAGCCTCCATGAGTTCTTCCAGACTAAGGACCCCGGTAAGACGACCAGTTCGGTCGTCTTGGAGGATGGGAATTTGCCCGTAGCCACTGCTGATAAATTTTATCAAGGCCTCATATAGAGTCTCGTTCAGGCTAATAGCCACCGGTTTCTCTACCAAGTCCCCCACAACGATCAACTCCGAAAGGGCATCTTCAAAAAGAATGGCCCGAAGGTCGGGGAAGGATAGGATTCCCACCAACCGTATTTCTTCATCAACAACCGGGAAAAAAGACTCCCTGGTCCGGGTCATGAGCTCTTTCATCTCTCTAAGGCGCATGTCCATGGGTAGCATGGTTACTGGTTTGTGTGGGTTGTACACGTGGCGCACTTGCATAGTCTGGAGCACATTAATTGTTAAATCTGACACATGCGCTGGTGAGGCAAATTTATTCTTGACCTGCTTTTCATAAATACCCCAGCGGCCGGAGAGAAGCACTGGGATAGCGGAGACAAACATCAGTGGGACCACCAAACCGTAACCTCGGGTCATTTCAGAGACCATGAGCAGGGCCCCTATGGGCGCCTTAGCCACACCAGCGAAAAATGCCGCCATCCCAACCAAGGCGAAAGCTGTTGGATTACTTACCACCTCGGGAAAGTATTGATGTCCCAGCTTTCCCACTACTCCCCCTAGCATGGCACCGATAAAAAGTGACGGACCAAATACGCCGCCACTACCGCCGGAACCAATGGTGCAAGAGGTGGCAACTATTTTGGTCAAGACCATGAGAGCCATTAAGCTCACCGTCAACTTTCCGAGTAAAGCGAGCTGAATGGTACCATAGCCACCGCTCAAAACCTTTGGCGTCATCAGGCCAATGCACCCGACCAATATACCTCCTATAGCCGGAACAAAGTGAGGCTTTATCGGTATCCGTGCGAAGAAGTGATCCCTGAGTCCGTAGAGAGATTTGGAGTAGAGCCATCCCACTGGCACACATACCAGTCCTAGAAGCGCATATGGCAACAATTCTCGTGGATCGTTGAAAATTAAGGCGGGTGTTTCAAAGATGGGCTGATGCCCGAAAATGAAAGTAAAAATTGAGTAGGCAACCACGGAGCTCATAACACAGGGAATGATGGCCTCGCTTTCGAAGTCTTCCGTGTAAAGTACCTCGATGCTGGTAATAGCTCCACCTAGGGGCGCCCGGAATATAGCTCCTAATCCCCCCGCGCACCCTGCTAGCATGAGAATCCGCCGCTTTTTCGGATCCAGTCTAAACACCCGACCCAGCCAAGAACCAAAGCCTGCACCGATTTGGGCAATAGGTCCCTCGCGCCCTGCACTTCCACCTGTGGCCAGGGTTATCACTGAGGCCGCACTCTTGATATAGGGCACCCGAGTGCGAATATCGCCCTGTTTGTTGTGAAAAGCATCTATCATGGCATCGGTGCCGTGACCTTCCGCCTCTGGTGCCCAAGTGTAAACCACCAGACCGGAAATCAAACCTCCAACCGCAGGAGCCAAAAAAAGAA
This sequence comes from Deltaproteobacteria bacterium, assembly GCA_022340515.1. Classification (GTDB taxonomy): domain Bacteria; phylum Desulfobacterota; class Syntrophobacteria; order BM002; family BM002; genus BM002. Next base: position 3,928 of record JAJDNT010000285.1, on the reverse strand, counting down.
CCCATGCTTTTCCTACTCCATGGGGCATACCATGAATCAACTGTTCACCAGCTGGTGGTTCCATGGGATACCCCGCGAGGAAATCTAAAAAGAAGTATTTGAGCCATTCCAGAGAATAGAAAAAAGCCGCTGCCCCTAACCCGGCGACAATACCAATGAGGAGACTATAAAACATCCAGCGTGAGATAGCGTGATCTCTTAGATAATTGATGAAAGTTGACAAACCTCTTTGCTCTGGCATACGATTTTCTCCGGTATTCCCGCATTTTATGGACTTTTGCCTGGAAGAGCAACCCATTTCCTTAAACCTGGAAGGTAAAATGCTAACGTGCTTCTTTGGATTAACCTCTAGAGTGTCATGGCAATCCAATAGTCCATCAAGCTTAAATCCAAATAAAAAAGGCGACCCGAAGGCCGCCTTTTCATCCCAGCTGCAAAGGTACACCTATATTTTGGCGTAAATCCCCTGTTTAAGAAGTAACTCCTGGTATTGTTTTAGTTTATCGCAGTTTTCCAAGCATTTGTTCTTGTCCTCGCTGACCAGTTCACAAGCTAAGCAAGGGCTCTTGTTCATAACTCTGTCCCCCCCGTCCATGGTTTTAATTCTGTAGCACCTTTTCTTAAACCGTATATATAAATCATTTTGTCGCACTCATGTCAACAAAAATCTTCTTATGGCTTAGTATAAAAAAGGTCATGGGTTATGGGTAATAGGGCATAGGTATTATACATCCCATAAACTATAACTCATTACCTAACCTATTACCCAGGCTTCGTGCTAATCATTCCGAGCTCAGACTATCTATGAAACAGGACTTTCCATAGTCGTGGGGCAAGGCTAAAAAGAAAAAAGAGGGAGTATGCGGTTTAAATTTTGTGAGAAAAACTTTTGAAACCTTATACCATTGACTCCCCCGCATTTGTTATGACATAGTCACCAGGATGATATAGATTGCTCTCGGATACCATTCTCCTTCGGAAGAAAAAGTTCCCATGGGGGATGTGCTCGACTTTCAGGACTCGGTCTAATTTGCTTAAACTGCATGAAACCCACGCCACTTTACCCTGATTTTAAGCCTATCAGCCTAGAAGACCGGGAGCAAATTACCTTGTGCTTGCACAAAAACCCACCGGTCACTTCCGAACTCACTTTCACCAACCTGTTCATGTGGCGGCACCATTACAACTTCCGCTGGTGCCTCAGCGCCGACAATTTGCTTATTATAGGCCAAATTGCTGATGACCTTCCCTTCGGTTTACCACCAGTCGGCAAGGATGATCTATCTCGAGCTTTTAAACTGCTCTTGGAATTTCTTGCCAGCCACACTCAGAGCCCGGAAATCCACCGCGTGCCTGAACAACTGGCTAAGATTTATGCTGGCTCTATCCCCTTTGAAGTCATCCCGGACCCTGCCAACCATGACTATGTCTACCGTGCTGAATCACTCATTCATCTGAGTGGACGGAAATATCACCGCAAGCGTAACCATCTCAAACAATTTAGAAATAGATATTCCTACCGATACCAAGCCCTTGGGAGTGACCTGATAGAGGCCTGTCTGGACCTTGAAGAACAGTGGTGCCACCTAAGGAGTTGCATGGATACCCCGGGGCTTCTCAAGGAGGAGAGAGCGATCAGGGAGGCCCTACTTCACTTTGAAAAACTGGATTGCCTAGGCGGTGTAATTTTGGTGGATGACAAAGTGGTAGCCTTTAGTTTGGGTGAAAAGCTTAACCCTGATACAGCTGTAATTCACCTTGAGAAGGCCAACCCTGAATTCACCGGGAGCTACGCGGTGATCAACCAAGAATTTTGCCAAGATGCCTGGCGCAATTTTACTTACGTAAACCGTGAGCAGGATCTAGGCGAATCCGGACTGCGCCAAGCCAAGCTTTCTTATTACCCCGATCACATGTCCAATAAGGTCATTTTAAGAGCTAGCCTGGATGCTTCATAGATTACTTTAGGGAGACCATGAAGATGGGCGTGCCTGCCCACCATCGTCCGCCTGAGGCGGACTCAGGCGAGGCGGGCGGGCCACGGGGAAATCCCGCGGAAGGCGGGATAAGTCGCAGGAGGCGACACCCGAGGACGCCTGGAAGGTCGGCCATATCAGGAGTCCGCCTTAGGTGGATTCATGAAAAATCCGCGCTTTCTGACCTTTGTCATTTCTCATTTATCTTTTATCATTAATAATTTAACATTTAGGACTAATTACCTGGCAGTGAAAGTCACCAGACTCTGGCTATCCCTCAAAATGAAAAGATTTGAAATGCTAAACGACAAATGATCAATGACCTGCAAGGAGGCTGTCAATGATTATTGGTGTACCAAAAGAAATAAAGACTGAAGAATATCGGGTAGGAATCGTTCCGGCTGGCGTGCGGTTACTAACGGGTTCAGGGCATCGTGTTCTCATTGAAAGGGGCGCTGGAGAGGGAGCAGGCGTCAGCGACTCGGAATACGAGAGAGCCGGGGCACATCTCGTTTCCTCCGCTGCCGAGGTTTATGGGGAGACAGACTTGGTGATGAAAGTAAAGGAACTCCTGCCAGCAGAATATGACCTCCTGAGACCAGGCCTAATGATCTACACCTATCTGCACTTGGCTCCAGCACCGGAGCTGGCAGCAGTACTTTTGGAAAAGGAAATTATCGCTATTGCATACGAGACCATACAACTGGCTGACGGTTCCCTGCCCCTTCTCATACCCATGAGCGAGATTGCCGGGAGGATGGCCGTGCAAGTGGGAGCCCATTACCTCGAGAAGCCCAATGGCGGGCGCGGTGTGCTTTTGGGGGGCGTCCCTGGTGTTTACCGGGGTGTAGTAACTATCTTGGGAGGTGGAGTAGTGGGCACCAACGCGGCAAAGATCGCCGTGGGAATGGGAGCCATGGTCAACATCTTCGATATTAATCAGTCACGCCTCATGGCCCTGGATGACATTTTCGGCTCAGCAGTCACCACACTCATCTCCAACCCTGACACTATTGAGCGTTCAGTGCGACAGTCCCACCTGGTTATCGGTGCAGTTCTGGTACCGGGTGGTCGCGCACCCAGCTTGGTCAACCATGAGATGATCGCCCAGATGAAAGCGGGAACAGTGATTGTAGATGTGGCCGTGGATCAAGGAGGTTGCTGCGAAACCTGCCATCCCACTACCCATGACCAGCCCGTTTTTAGGGTAGATGACGTTATTCATTATTGTGTGGCCAATATGCCCGGTGCTGTGCCGAGAACAGCCACTTTCGCCCTGACCAACGTAACTTTGAGTTACCTTTTAAAAATAGCCAACCAGGGTCTCAAGAATGCTGTGGCTTCAGACCCGGCCCTGGCAAAGGGGATAAATATCTATCGCAGTCATGTAACCCACGAGATCGTAGCCCAGGATCTTGGTTACACTTATCAGCCTTTGGACCAAATAATCAAGTGATGAGGAAACAGGAGTTGCTCCAAAAATAAGTGGACCATTCTTGTAACTTCCGTTCAGTAGCCAGTTTGGGTGTGTGAGTAAATGAAAATGCCCCTGCTGATGTCTCTTCTGTCGTTCCAGGGGCTCACGGTCTGGACACTTCTAGCCCAGCTGTGACCGGGGGAAGGCGCCCCCTCCCTGTTCCCGCCTGCGCAAAGCTCCGGCGGGCCAGGGGCTCCCCCAGCCACAGCCGGGGAAGTGACACAGACCTTCCGCAGTCACTTAGAAGAGACATCAGCAAAGGCCAAAAGGGGAAGCTGCGAAACAACGTACATCTGAGCAACCGATATTCACTCTCTCAGCCTCGAGAGGGCCTGCATGAAGATATGGGGCACACTAAAGAGGAATCCTGCCAATAAATGGCGCGAATCATGCGCGTTGTGGAGTAGCTTCCCCGTGGCCCATGTCTGTTTAAATATTTTTGGGGAAACTCTGGAAAATGGCTCAGTCTTCTTAG
>JAJDNT010000242.1 GCA_022340515.1 Deltaproteobacteria bacterium | reverse complement strand
GACAATCTTCCTGGCCGCGGAAAGCCGTTGGATTTGGAAGACGATCGACATATACCGGATGATCTTCGTCTGGCCTATAAAGTATTGAAGAACGCTAATTGCCTCCCTCCAGAGCTGGAGCTAAAAAAAGAAATCAGCAAGGCCGAGGAATTGCTCGGGTCCATGGCAGATGAGGGAGAGAAGTATCGTCAGCTACAAAAGCTTAACTTCCTTATAATGAAGTTCAATGAAATGCGAAAAGGCTCAGTACAATGGGAGGAAAAGCAGCTGTATTACGAGAAGATGGTAGAGAAGGTTGGAACCAGAAAAGGACCTGCGAAGCAGAAATAGGACAAAAGGCTTAAAAGGTCGGCGCTTTTTCCCGGAGTGCTAGAGCATCGCCAAATAACAAATCGCAAGCACCAAATTACAAACAAATTTCAAATTCCAATATTCAATGACCAAAACACAAGACAGGTTTGGAATTTTGAATTTTGGTCATTGTGATTTATTTGTAATTTGTTATTTGGATTTTTTTGGCACTCTAATACTCCAAGAGACTTGGTTCTAGCCAGAGCCACCGTAATCTGAGGTTTCCATACAAGCTGGCTAGACTTACTCCATTGACTTATGCATGAAATGTCCATAGCTCAGTCCGTCTTGGATATCGTTCTCCAAGAGAGCCATAATCACAAAGTCAACCGGGTACTGTCCGTAGCAGTCAAAGTGGGTGAACTCAGCGCTGTTGAAACGGAGTCTCTTCGGTTTTGCTTTGACTTTCTTACCAAAGGAACCCTGGCTGAAGGGGCGCGGTTGGAAATTGAGCGGGTGGAGGTGACCTGCCACTGTCAGGAATGTGGGTCAAATTTTACTGTACAGGAGTTGATCTTCGCTTGTCCTATATGCAAGAGCCCCAGGGTGGAAATGTTAAGCGGTCGAGAGTTGAGCGTCGAGAGTTTCGAGGCAGAGTAAAAGACAGCTGGCAGCGGACAGCAGACAGCAGACAGATGATAAATGCTAAATGATAGATGGGAAATGACAAATGACGGTGAAGGTACCTGTAGTAAGGAATATTTTGGAAGCCAATGAACAGATGGCCGAGGATAACCGTCGGGTTTTTCGAGATGCAGGCCTACTTGTTATCAACTTGATGAGCGGCCCAGGTGCGGGTAAGACCTCTTTGCTTGAAAGAACCATCGATGCACTCCGTCAGGAGATTCGCATTGGCGTGATCGAGGGAGACATACAATCCTCATACGACGCCGAGCGAATCGGGCAGAAAGGGGTCCAGGTGGTACAGCTCAACACTGGCGGAGCTTGTCATCTGGACGGCAACATGATTAAATCCAGTTTGGCAGCCTTGGACCTGAAACAGATGGATCTACTGATGGTTGAAAATGTGGGGAACCTGGTGTGTCCGGCGGCATTCAACTTGGGTGAAGACATGAAGGCCATGATCCTCAGTGTTGCGGAGGGAGACGATAAACCTCTCAAATACCCCGCCATGTTCCAGCAATGCCGAGTTTTAATTATCAACAAGATTGACTTGCTACCTTATGTAGACTGTCATCTGGGGAGAATGAGAGACCGGGCCTTGCAGCTAAACGCCAACTTGGAGATCTTCGAGGTTTCATGCCGCACTGGTGAAGGGTTGGATCCCTGGTTCGACTGGCTCAGAAGGCAGGTGAGAGAGCGCAAAGCTGAAGTAGATGGCACTAAGAGTTAGAGTTCACATCCAAGGAATTGTCCAGGGTGTAGGTTTCCGTCCCTTCGTTTATCAACTAGCTCACCAACACCGGTTAAACGGCTATGTAGCCAACACGGCAAAGGGTGTCGAAATAGAGGTAGAAGGGGGCCAAGAGGCCCTGCAGCACTTTCTTCAAGAACTTCCTAAAACGGCGCCACCCCTGGCTACCATTACTAAGATAGACACTGAGGAATTACCTGCCGCTAACTATTATAGTTTCGAGATCAAATCCAGCGAAGAGGGCGAAGAACGGGCAGCCCTCATATCCCCAGACACAGCAACTTGTAACGATTGCCTCAGAGAACTATTCAATCGGCAAGACAGGCGATACCTCTACCCCTTTATCAACTGCACCAATTGCGGTCCGCGGTATACCATAATTAACGACATACCTTATGACAGGCCAAAGACCTCCATGGCCGCTTTTACCATGTGTAGTGACTGTTCCCGCGAATATTATGATCCCATGGACCGACGTTTCCATGCTCAGCCCAACGCCTGTTGGGCCTGTGGTCCTCGGGTGTGGCTGGCTGACGGGGAGGGAAAAGATCTAGGCATAAACAAACCTATATCTCAAGCAGCTGACCTGCTCAAAGAGGGTGCCATTCTTGCGGTGAAGGGGCTGGGTGGGTTTCACTTGGCTGTCGATGCAACCCAGAAAGAGGCGGTAGAGAGGCTGCGCTGGAGAAAGGGTAGGGAAGAGAAGCCTCTGGCCCTAATGTCATCTAGTTTAGAGCAGATCGAAACTTACGCTTTCATAGGAGAAAATGAGCGGCAACTCCTTACTTCTGCAAAGCGCCCTATTGTTATAGTCCCAAAGCGACCGGGCAATATCATTGCCTCGGAAGTGGCTCCAAGAAATCGCTACTTTGGGGTAATGCTGCCCTACACTCCTCTTCACCATCTGCTTCTTGCTCATCCCTTTGTAGCTCTGGTTATGACCAGTGGCAACATCAGTGAGGAGCCAATCGCCATTGACAATCTCGAGGCGGAAAAGCGGTTGGGAAATATTGTGGACTATTTTCTTTTTCACGACAGAGATATTCTTTTACGTAGCGATGACTCGATATTGAGAATAGTAAATGGCCGACCCAGACAATTACGTCGATCGCGAGGGTATGTGCCAGTGCCCATTTTTTTGCGAAAATCTGTTCCTGAAGTTCTTGCTTTGGGAGGAGAATTGAAGGGTACCATCTGCCTAACCAAAGAAAACAGGGCCTTTGTAGGGCAACACATTGGTGATCTCGAAAATATAGAGACTCTGGAGTTTCTTGAGCAGACAGTTGAACACCTGCAGAGAATCCTTGAGGTGAGGCCCCGGCTAATAATTCACGATCTCCATCCGGATTATCTAACAACCCAAGTAGCCGAGGCCCAGGACGAGCTCCCCACCCTAGCAGTTCAGCACCATCACGCCCACGTGGTTAGTTGCATGGCGGAACATGGGCTGAAAGGTAAAGTCCTAGGTCTAGCCCTGGATGGAACCGGCTATGGGGAAGATGGCACTATTTGGGGAGGAGAAGTTCTTCTTGCAGATGAGAAGAATTATGAAAGAGTGGCCCATTTCGAATACGTGCCTATGCCCGGCGGTGCGAAAGCCATAAAGGAGCCTTGGCGAATGGCAGTGGCTTATTTATGGGCTACTTTTGGCGGAGAAATTTTCCAAGATGAACTCCCCCTGTCTAGAAAGTGGGATCGGGGCCAGATCGAGGTCTTAGTGCAAATGATGCAAAGAGGGCTCAACAGCCCCCTCACCTCAAGCTGCGGAAGGCTTTTTGATGGTGTAGCTGCCCTTGTAGGGCTGAGGGAGCGCATTGCTTACGAGGGACAGGCGGCCATCGAATTAGAGCAGTGCCTGGAGGAGACAACAGAAAAATATAAGTATGAATTAAGGGAGGTTGGTAAGAAGCTGCTTTTGAGTCCAACAAAAATCTTCAGGCAGGTCTACGAAGACGCCGTTTCAGGAGTGGATCCACCATTGATTAGCGGCAAGTTTCACCAAACCCTAGTTGAGATGTTCACCGAAGTGTCCCTATATCTCTGCAAGCTTCATGGGCTCAACAGGGTTGTCTGTTCCGGAGGAGTGTTCCAGAATATCTTTTTGCTAGAAAACCTGGAAAAAAGGCTGGCAGGGTCGGGGTTGGAGGTTTATACGCCCGAGCTTATTCCAGCCAACGACGCTTGTATATCTTTGGGGCAAGCGGTGATTGGGGCCATGCGTCTAGAAGGGTAGGTAAGGTGATAGCACACCAGTGATGTGTGATGCGAGAGATGAGAAGGCATAGAGCATAGGGCATGGAGCATGGAGTAAGAGGCGAGACGAGGATTAGAGGCCAGAAGTCAGAAGTCAGACGACAGACCACAGAGATCAATAGTTAGAGATCAGAGCTAACCTATAACCTAGACTTTGGGCATCTTAGTTCACTTTAGGCACTTGGCCCTGCGGAGCTGGGAAATCTATCGCCAGCAAAAGATACGTTTGAATTTGAGAAACTAGGTTCAGGGAGGGAGACTCTCGAAGATGAAATACCAGGATGAGTACAGGGACCCGGAGCTGGCAGAAAAGATCGTCATGGCCATTAAGCAAAAATCGCGTAAGCAAGTAAGGTTTATGGAAGTTTGCGGCACGCACACTGTGGCCATTTTTCGCTCCGGCCTGAAAGAGCTGCTTCCCAAAACCGTCACTCTGATTTCCGGCCCTGGCTGTCCGGTATGTGTAACTGCGCCCGAGGATATTGATAGAGCCATTTTGCTATGCAGGCAGCCTGAGGTAACGGTGGCTACCTTTGGAGACCTCATGCGGGTGCCAGGCTCGGACTCCTCGTTACAACGAGAGAAAGCCAGAGGGGCTGATGTCCGCATGGTCTATGCTAGTTTCGATGCCCTGGAGTGGGCCCGGCAGCATCGGGATCGGCGTGTAGTCATGCTTGGCATCGGCTTCGAGACTACGATACCGACCATTGCAGCTGCGATCCAGCAAGCGTACAAGGAGGGGCTTAGTAACTTCCTGGTATTCTCGGCGCACAAGTTACTGCCACCAGCAATGGACGGCCTTTTGTCGGCAGAAGAGGTGCACATAGATGGCTTCCTCTGTCCGGGGCATGTGACCACCATCATTGGCACCAATCCTTACCAAACCGTAGTGGACCGCTACGGTAAGTCCTGCGTAGTAAGCGGTTTTGAGCCGGTTGACGTCCTACAGTCTATTCAAATGCTGGTGAGCCAAATAGAAGAGGCGCGTTGTGAAGTAGAGATCCAGTACACCCGTGGTGTAAGGCCGGAAGGAAATCCCAAAGCTCGACAGATGATAGAGGAAGTATTTGAGCCGGCTAATGCCACATGGCGAGGACTGGGTTCCATTCCTGGGAGCGGCCTGAAGCTGAGGGATAAATACCTGGCCCATGCGGCGGAGAGCCATTATGACCTCGAGGTTCCCCCCGGGCAGGAGATGCCTGGATGCCGCTGTGGCGAGGTACTCCGGGGGGTGTGCACTCCGCCAGAATGTGCACTTTTTCGGGAACGCTGTAATCCGGCAAATCCATATGGTCCCTGCATGGTCTCCAGTGAAGGAACTTGTGCCGCATATTACAGATATCACCAAGAGTGAGGAATTTCGGATTCTAAGAGGCATAGAGCATAGGGCATAGAGCATAGAGTAAGGCGAGACGGGGATTAGAGGAAGAAGTCAGAAGCCAGACGACAGAGGGCAGAGGGCAGACGACAGAAGTAACCATTTCGAATTGCGAATTGCGAATTTCGGATTACGGATTATGGATTTGGGATTTGAGATATGGAATACGGTTTACCGTTTACCATTTACGATTTCAACGACCTATTATCCATGACCTTAAATTTAGCCGCTTTAGACATTTTAGACACTTCAGTTCACTTCTGGACCACTAAGGAAATATCCTATGAAGACCAAGAGAATACAGCTGGACCACGGTGCAGGGGGTAGAGCTTCCCATGATCTTGTGGCCAAAACCTTCATGCCCGCCCTAGCTAATCCCATCCTCACGGAACTTAACGACAGCGCTCTCCTCAATTTCCAAGATTTGCGCTTGGCCATGAGCACCGACTCGTATGTGGTGGATCCCATCTTTTTCCCAGGAGGAGATATAGGTAGTCTCGCGGTACACGGCACAGTAAACGATTTAGCCATGCGAGGTGCTAAACCCTGTTATCTCAGTGTTGGCTTCATTCTGGAGGAGGGATTGGAGATAACCGATTTGGAAAAACTCTTAAACTCTATGGCCGAGGCAGCTAGAGTGGCAAGGGTGCAGGTAGTGGCAGCCGACACCAAGGTGGTGGAGCGAGGGAAAGCTGATCGAATTTTCATCAATACCGCAGGGGTTGGTATTATTGCACCCGGAGTGGATGTAGCGGGTCAGAATGCAAAGCCAGGAGATTTTGTCTTGATAAACGGGCCAGTGGGAGACCACGGTGTTGCGGTATTGTCAACTAGGGAAGGGCTTTCTTTCCAGACAGAGATAAAAAGCGATTCAGCCCCCCTCAACGGGCTGGTGAGTGATATGTTAGAGGTGAGCCGGAATATTCACGTGCTTCGAGATCCTACCAGGGGAGGGGTCGCTACTGCCCTCAATGAGGTGGCAAAGCAGTCGGCGGTTGGGATAGAGTTGGAAGAATCAAATCTGCCCGTCAGGCTCGAGGTGAACGCAGCCTGCGAAATGCTGGGTCTTGACCCTCTGTATGTGGCCAATGAGGGAAAGGTGCTTGTTCTGGTGGCACCAGAGGATTCAGACTTGGTCTTGAATAAAATGCGACAGCATCCGCTAGGGAGGGAGAGCTGTATCATAGGGAGGGTTGTCTCCGAGCATCCGGGAAGGGTAGTTATGCGAACGGGTATCGGTGGCCGCCGTATTGTGGATATGCTAAGTGGCGAACAGCTTCCGCGTATATGCTAGATTAATAAGCTCAATTTTTGCCGGGCAGTAGCCATCCTAACTTAATGTGCAGCGAGACGCGAGGTCGGGCGAGACGCGAGGTCTGGCACTTACGCAACTTGACGAAGTTTCCTTCACCCGTCTCGCTCGTCTCGCCAGTCTCGCACTTCTCGCTTCTATAATTAGTCTTTCTCTAGAGCTAGTTCGATTAGCCGGTCCAGGAGTTGTGAAAAACTAATACCTGCAGCGGCTGCCGCCTGGGGATAGAGACTGGTGGCAGTCATACCGGGTATGGTATTGGTCTCAAGAATGTAGACTTCATTGTCACTGACAATCATATCTGTCCGGCTGTAGCCCCTGCATTTTAAAGCCTGATGAGCTCGCACCGCATAGCCCTGTGCTTTTTTGGTAAGTTCCTCACTGAGCCGGGCCGGACAGATTTCTTCTGTGGCTCCTGGTTTGTATTTGGCCTCGTAATCAAAAAAATCATACTGATCACCAGGAACAATTTCAACCAAGGGGAGAGGCTCGGGATTACGATTGCCGAGAACCGCACCGGTTATCTCGGTACCTTCTAGGTACCTCTCCACCAGGACGAGCCGGTCGTATTTACCGGCCAGTTTCAAAGCAGGCTCGAGTTTACCAGTTTCACTCACTATACTGAGTCCTATACTGGAGCCTTCATGCTCGGGTTTGATCACCACCGGAAAACCTAACACTTCCTCAACCTTTGCTTGTCCACTTGGGTCGTCACGATCAAGGATAAGATATGGAGAAACCGGAAGACCGGCATGTTCGTAAAGTCGTTTGGAAAGGATTTTGTTTATACCGAGAGCACTACCAAGGACACCACTGCCATGATAGGGAATATCCAGTAGCTCCAAGAGTCCCTGGATCGTCCCGTCCTCTCCGTAACGTCCGTGGAGTATTATCAGGGCCACGTCGATCTCTTCAGCTTCAGTTATTAGGCGGGCCAAGTCATCTCTAGGGTCGTAGCGGCGGATATGGTACTTATCTTTGTCCAGAGCTTGGTAAACCTGTTCTCCACTCTTTAGGGAAACCTCGCGCTCGGCTGAGCGCCCGCCACTGAGCAATGCCACAGTGAGTTTCTCCATGGTGCTCTCCTATTCTTGCAGGCCCTCCTGCAGTTATGAGACGGTTTTTCCTAGCAAGGCACCAATAAGACAAGCCCTAGTAAGCGAATCAACAACAGTGTTGATATTTCGTCAATGTCTATGGTGGAAGGAAATGTATTAAGTATATTGGCAAAATCTGATTTTGAATTCAACGTCCAATTTGAGGTTTGTGAGGAAAAAAAATGATGATGAAAAAATAGAGAAAATCGGCGAAATCAGAAGATCATGAATGTGGATAACGGAAAAATCAGAAAAAATGCTTACGTAAGCCCTTGAATATCAGTCAGATTTCGTTAAAGCCTGAAAAAATGACTGTTGCCGCACCCTTATCAGACTATAGTTTAACAAGGTCCGGAAATCTGGATGAAATTTAATTGTTAACAATTAAGGGATGATTAGAGTAAAATACGGCTATACAGAGTTTGACAGCAGAATTCGGATAGATTACAAAGCTAGCCCAT
>JAJDNT010000240.1 GCA_022340515.1 Deltaproteobacteria bacterium | reverse complement strand
GCCTATTTTCTTCACCTACCAACTACGTTCTTTATCATCCTTCCCCTGGCAGGGTTGGCCGGGTTACTGTACCTCATTTTGACCCTGGTTGCCGCCTTGCTGCGCACGGCGGGTCTGGTGACCTACTCAAGGTTCACCCTCTCTCCCCGCACCCTGGAAATGGCAGCAGCAAAGAGGGAAGGGCCATCTTGGAAGAGTATTGTCCAGGACACCTGGCAGAAATTCATTAAAAGGTTGCAAAGGATTATGTTGTTGGTGATTCCTGTCTATGTGGTGGTTATGTTAGTCAGCCAGTTAGGTTTTTTCACCTGGCTGCGGTTGAAGCTTGCAGGGGGGATCACATCGGCTGTGGTACCGGTGGAGGCCATGAGCGTGGTAATCTTCAGCTTGGTAGCAGAGTTTACCTCCGGTTTCGCAGCAGCAGGGGCTCTTCTGGACGCGGGTACCTTGACGATTAGGGAGACGGTTATCGCCTTGCTTTTGGGAAATGTTGTGGCAACCCCTGTTAGGGCATTGAGGCATCAGCTTCCCTATTACATGGGGATTTTTAGACCCAAACTTGGAGTTCTGCTCATTGCCCTGGGACAGACTCTACGAGTAGTCAGTGTCATCATAGCCGGAACAGTGTATGTGTTGCTAACGGCTTTTTAGGTAGTGGTGAAAAATAAGAAGTTCGACTGAGCGCTTAATGGCAATTGTAGTTTGTCCGTGGTCCGTTGCATTAAAATACCTAAGTAAACCTGAACCCTTATGGGTCTGCTGCTCAAGTCGATTTCTAATCTGATGAGTCCCACAACGAACAACAGACTACGGACGACGGACCACTCGCCCTGGGAACAGAGCTGAGAGATAGATTTAGCCTAAGTTTCCCCAGGGTGGCCTCCTAAGTAGGAATGGGCGAGTATGGCTAGAGCTAAGAACCTGATGATTCTCGGAACCGGATCGGATGTGGGAAAATCCGTCCTGGTGGCGGGTCTCTGCCGTATTTTAAAACAAGACGGTTACAGGGTGGCACCGTTCAAGGCGCAGAACATGGCGCTCAACTCTTTCATCACCCCTGAAGGTGGTGAAATGGGTCGGGCTCAAGTGGTACAGGCAGAGGCCGCAGGACTTGAGCCCCATGTTGATATGAATCCCATTTTGTTAAAGCCCACCTCCAACCTGGGCCCCCAGGTCATTCTGCAGGGTAAGGTCCTGGGTAATTTCACCGCTGAAGAATATTATAGAAAGAGACCTGATCTGGTGGCGCAGGTCATGGAGAGCTATGGTCGCTTGGCTAGTAAATATGAAGTCTTGATAATGGAGGGAGCGGGCAGTGCGGCAGAGATAAATCTCAAAGACAAGGATCTGGTCAACTTCTCCATGGCTGAGCGGGTCACCGCCCCAGTGCTTCTGGTGGCAGATATAGATCGAGGTGGAGTCTTTGCAAGTATAGTTGGGCATATGGAGCTTTTCACTCCCCCGGAGCGTGAACTGGTAAAAGGTTTCATCATAAACAAGTTTCGCGGCGATCCCTCCCTGCTGAGGTCAGGACTGGAGTTTATAGAGGCCCGTACTGAAAGACCGGTTTTAGGCTTGGTGCACTACTTTGATGATATTCACATCCCGGAGGAAGACAGCGTCGCCCTGGATCTGAAGATCCGGGAGGCAAGAAAAAGGCCAGAGCAAAAGGTGCGAATTGGTGTGGTTCGACTGCCCCACATTTCCAACTACACAGACTTTGACAGCCTGGAGCAGGAACCATCTGTCAGCTTGACCTACTTCAATGGTCCTGAGCAAGTATTTGAGATGGACCTGGTTATTTTGCCTGGTAGCAAAAATACTCTAAACGATCTGCGCTATTTGCATAACCAGGGTTTGGCTGAGGCTATCATTGCATTTTATGGCCGGGGCGGCACAGTTGTGGGTATCTGTGGGGGGTATCAAATGCTGGGCCAAAAGGTTTTGGATCCCATGGGCGTGGAAAGCGACCTGGCGGAAGTTAGGGGCTTGGGCTTGCTGCAAATGGAGACAGAACTCTTGGGCGACAAGTTGACTACCCAAGTTGAGGGCAGGTTACTTTGGCAAGAACTGGCTGGTCCAGAGGAGAAGATAAGAGGTTATGAGATACACATGGGTCGGAGCAGACCTCTGGGTTCAGCCATCGCACTCCTTGAGATCTCAGAACGTAACGGCAGACCAGTAAGGGTCCAGGACGGCCTGGTCTCAGAAGATGGCCGCGTATGGGGAACTTACCTCCACGGTTTGTTTGATAACGATGGTTTGAGACATCGCCTAATCAGCAGACTGCTCAGGAGTGACGATCTGGTGCCCACCACGGACCGACTAAGATCGTTCCAGCACTGGAAGGAAGAGCAATACAACAAATTAGCCACCCACCTTCGCAATCACCTCGATATTTCCCGTATTTATAAAATAATCGGTTTATAGAATTTTAACAGGAGCTTCGCAAAGCTTCGGCGGATCAGGGGCTCCCCCCACCCCCACTCAGAAGAAACACCAGGAAACATTGTTGAACAGCTAGGACTCGCAGGCAAGGACAGGGTAAGTTATGAGGTAAAGAGCATCGGAGCAACCGGTGCGAAGCCTCCGCTCCTTGGAAGGACTGCCATCTGCATCGGCGCGAGGATAGTGCAACCAGCTCAAAGGTAGTTCATAATTGGCAGCGACTATGCTGGTTTACCAAGTAGCTTACCCTGTCCATAACAGATAGTCACCACAATGGATGGGAAATTTGAAAGAAAAAAATGGGCAAACTTCTGTATAGAATTTTAACTTTTGACCCTTAGGAGCATGATGTGCTAAGGTTGGCACAGAAAGTGCTTTTACTGCGACGCAAATATAGTTCCCAAAAGTATTATTATTTTATTATCTTAGTTCAACTCAACAAGGAGAGGGCCTATGTTCGAGAGAAGAAGATTTTTTTTGTTGTTGGCATTCCTTGCAGCTTTTCTTTTTGTCCTGAGTTGCGCCGGTTCCGGAAAAGAGACCAAAGATGATGAAGCTCAGCCCAGGACTCTCCCGGCTTACAATTACTCGGGTAAGAAAATACCAGTTGTGGTCATGGACTTTGAAACTAGGGTTCCCGGCCAGGGCTGGCGGGTAGGGCAGGGAGCCTCCGACATGCTCATCACCGCTTTGGTCAAAACCAAAAAGTACAAGGTCTACGAGCGCGATAGGCTCAATAGCATCATGAAGGAGCAGAACCTGCAAATGAGTGGCGCTGTTGACATGTCTACTGCAGTCCAGATCGGCAAACTTGTAGGGGCCAAATATATCATTACCGGGGCAGTGACTGAATTTGGCGTGGCAAAATCAGGTGCCCACGGTGGTGGCTATTTCTCGGTGGGAAAGCAGCACTACCGGGCAACTGTGGACGTACGGGCGGTGAACGTGCAAACTGGCGAGATCGTTTTTGCCGATACCGGCTCTGGTGCGTTGAAGAGCAGGGCTGTTAGCGTTTTGGGCTTTGGCGGTGGGGAAAGCTACGACGAAAAGAAGGCCTCTGAGTCCATGCGCATGGCCATCGATGATGTAATGTCGAGGATATATATCGAGCTAAACTAATTAATTTCAACAAAAGATGAAGAAGAAGGTGCCGCACTGGGGAAAATTCCCAAGTGCGGCTTTTTTATTTTTCTGCGATATGTCAAACTATTTTATTTTCCATAGATAGGGAGAGGATGGAATCAATTGTGGAGTGTCGGAGTAACGACAATTGCCGATTTTAGATTGTAGATCTCAGATTTAATAATGATACATAGGGGGAAGTCATGAGATCCCGAAAAAAACAATCTACAATCTTTGATCATAAATCTTAAATTCCATAAAATTGGTAAGCCTTTATGACCGGTGTTTACAACAACCTGCCCGAGCTGGCAGCAAAAACCATCCGTCAAGCTTTTGATTCGTACCAGGCCCAGTTTGTGGCTATCACGCAAAGGGCCCAAGCCCGCTTTGAACGAAGGGACTGGCATGGCGTGCAGGCTGATGCAGGAGAGCGGCTGGACCTGTACAAGAAAGTGGTGGACGAAACTGTTGTCCAGATCAACCGGGTACTAGGGAGAAGAGTCAATGTCCCTGAGCTGTGGATGACAGCGAAAGTTGTCTATGCTGAACTGGTGGTAAACCTGGACCTTTGGGAACTTGCGGAAACCTTCTTCAATTCTATCACCCGGAGAGTATTTGCCACGGTTGGGGTCAATCCTCAGATTGAATTCGTTGACACCTGCTCCAGGACACAACCTGTTCAGATCAGTGAGCCAGTTTATCGCTCTTACACCAGTCCGCATACAACTGCTGCTTTGATGGAGACTATACTCAGTGATTACAATTTTCATGTGGCCTATGAAGACCTCAGACGGGATGCTCGATTAGTAGCCGACAAAATAGAAGATCATCTCAACAAGGCGGGAGGTACCAGCGCTATTCAGCAAACTGATATGGTTACCTCCGTTCTCTTTAGAGGTAAAGGAGCTTACCTGATTGGCAGGGTTTTTACCCCTTCTTCCGATTTTCCGCTCGTGCTCGCTCTGCTCAATACTCCTGCAGGCATAGTGGTTGATGCTGTGCTCTTGGATGAAGAGGAGGTGAGCATCTTGTTCAGTTTTACTCGGTCCTATTTTCACGTTAATGTGGGAAGACCCGCAGAGCTAGTTAGCTTCCTCAAGTCTATTATGCCTCGAAAACGAATCGCAGAGCTTTACATCTCTATAGGGTACAACAAACATGGCAAGTCAGAATTGTACTGTGATTTGCTGCAGCATCTCGAATCTTCCAAAGAGAAATTTGAAATCGCAGCGGGCGAGAGAGGCATGGTAATGGAGGTATTCACCATGCCCGATTACGATGTGGTTTTTAAGGTGATTAAAGACCGCTTCCCGCCTAGCAAGAACACAACTCGGCAAGCAGTGATGGCCAAGTATTATCTGGTGTTCAAACATGATCGTGCTGGCAGACTGGTGGATGCGCAAGAATTTGAATATCTTAAGTTTGATCGTAGTCGATTTTCACCAGACCTATTAGAACAACTCCAAAGTGTGGCTGGAGGAAGCGTGGAGGTGGATGATGATCATGTGGTTATCAAGCATGCCTATGTAGAAAGACGAGTGACGCCTCTAAACCTATTCCTGAGTGAGATTGATAAGATAAAAGCCCGGGCAGCCATTAGAGATTACGGTCAAGCAATCAAAGACTTGGCGGCCACAAATATTTTTCCGGGTGACATGCTCCTGAAAAATTTCGGGGTCACTCGCCACGGTAGGGTGGTCTTTTATGATTACGATGAACTTTCTTTTTTGTCTGACTGCAACTTCCGGGTGATGCCCTCCTCTAGAAGTTATGAGGAGGAGTTATCTGCTGAGCCGTGGTTTAGCATTGGTGAGAATGACATCTTTCCCGAGGAGTTCAGTAATTTTTTAGGTTTAAAGGGAGACTTGAAAGATTTATTTTTGCAGGAGCATTCAGATTTATTTGAGGTGGATTTCTGGCATCAGATCCAGGACCGAATCAAATCACAAACAATAATGGACATTTTTCCCTACGAGCAAAGCAAACGGTTACGGCGCACTTAGGCACCAAGTCTCAAGGTGTCAGGTGTCAGGTTTTCCGCCGCAGGCGGATCAGGAAGGAAAAACAAAAAGGCTGAAAACTGAAACCTGAACACTGAAACCTCAGTCCTTGCCCCACGCCCTCTCAAATCCGCAATCCGCAATTGCCAAAGTGCCTAGAGGTTTACTCGAACTGTTCCTCCTCTGTGGAGCCTGTTAGGGCTGCGGTAGAGGTCTCACCGCCGGTAATCACATTTTGAATCTCGTCATAATACCCGGCACCTACGAAGCTTTGATGTTTGACCGCACTGTAAGCAATTTCCCGCTCCATGGCGAATTCATGCTCCTGAAGGCGGGAATAGGCGGCCATTCCGTCCCTCTTATAGCCATGAGCCAACTCAAACATGGAGGCATTGAGGGTGTGGAAACCAGCCAGGGTAACGAATTGAAACTTGTATCCCAAACTGCCGAGTTCCTCCTGGAATCCACCTATTGTGGCCTCGTCCAGATGTCTTCGCCAGTTGAAAGAAGGGGAACAGTTGTAGGCGAGCAACTTGTCGGGAAATTTTTCGTGAACAGCCTGGGCAAATTCCCGTGCTTCTCCTAGATCCGGAGTGGAGGTCTCACACCAGATGACATCGGCATAGGGCGCATAGGCCAGACCCCTGGCAATGGCAAGTTCCAAACCACCCCTCACCTCGAAGTAACCCTCCACTGTTCTCTGTCCGGTCAAAAATGGATGGTCAACAGGGTCTATGTCGCTCCTAATCAGACGAGCACCGTTGGCATCCGTTCTAGCTATGAGCACCGTGGGCACACCTAAAACGTCACTGGCAAGTCGGGCTGCAACGAACTTGCGGAGAAACTCCGAGGCCGATGCTAAAACCTTACCACCCATGTGACCACATTTCTTCAGAGATGAGATCTGATCTTCCAGGTGAACTGCTGCCGCACCAGCGTCGATGCAGGCCTTGGTCAGTTCATAGGTGTTGAGGGGACCACCAAAGCCAGCTTCTATGTCTGCAACAATGGGGGCGAACCAGTAGATATCCCCTCTGTCATGTAGATGTTGCAACTGATCAGCTCTGAGCAGAGCATTGTTTACCTTCCTCACCACGGTTGGGACACTGTCGGCCGGGTATAGACTCTGGTCCGGATAGGTCTGCCCAGCCGTATTGGCGTCAGCGGCAACCTGCCAACCGCTAAGATAGATTGCCTTTAAGCCGGCCAATACCTGCTGCACCGCTTGATTACCAGTCAATGCTCCCAGGGCGCGGACAAAAGGTTCAGTATGCATCAAATACCAGAGCCTCTCAGCCCCCAAGCGGGCAAGGGTGTATTCTATTTGCACTGAACTGCGCAGTCTGACCACATCTTCAGGCGAATAGGTCCTTTGAATTCCTTGCCACCGCAGGTCAGTCTTCCAAGAATTTGTGAGTGCCTCTGCTTGCTGTTGCCTATCCATACCAAAACCTCCCACCCTTAATTCAGATCGCTTGTACTTATTTATAATTAGTGTCCAGCCGGAAATCAGAGATTTCCGGCTGGAGCTGTCAGCATTCAGCAATAAGCGGTCAGTTTAATTTAATGTAATTAAATGTATTTTGCTGATGGCTAGGCGCTGATAGCTGATCGCGCTCATCTGAAAACGGCGGTTTTCGGACGAGCATTAATTAATTAGAATCGGAGAACCCTAGGTATTCAAGTAAAAATAAAATAGATGCAGGTTTTTAATTTCGAAATCCCAAATCCGCAATCCGCATTCCGAAAACGTCTAGCTCTCTGTGCTCTCTGTGAGAGATATTCTGTTAGCTGGTGAATCATTGTTGAATTGGACCAGAACGACACCGGTTAGGATGGTGATCATGCCGAGCCAGAAGAGCAGGCCCAGGTCCTGTTCACTAGAGAGCAACCCTGCGGCAGCCATCAGAGCTGAGAGTGCGGCTGTGGTTGGTGGCTGGGCATTGGTACAGATTGCCACCTCAACCGGTCCCAGATAGCGGAGCAACACATTCCACACCAGCAGCATTACCACACTGGTCAGGACGATCATGTAAGCCAGTCCAGCCCAGGCGGCAAGGGGGATTCCCCCGTGATCCATATTTAGGAGGGAATAGCCTCCGATGGGCGCCATGACAAGTGCGCCTAGGATAAGACTCCATGCAGTTACAACTCGTGGATCATGATTTTGACAGGTGCGAGCAGCCAAGACGGTGTAGGTTACCCAGGCGAGCATGGCAGCCAAAACCCATAAATCGCCCGAACGCAGCTCCTTTATGGCCTCACCTGCTTCCCAGGGGCGGAGAATGATGAAGACCCCAACCAGAGCAAGAAGTACTCCAAGGATTTTTCTTTTTAGTGGCATTTTTCGACTCAAGCCACTGGTAAGGATCAGCACGCCAAGGGGGGTCAAAGCATAGAAAAGGGCGGGATGGCTGGGTACTGTATGCCGGAGGCCCCGGAGGAACATGTACTGGTTTACTGGCACAAGAAGGATTCCAAACAATAGTATGCGGAGCCATTCTTTTGCATCGAACCGCGGTTTGGGAATGACCCAGCCAGTGAGTAAGAGTAAGATTAGGGCAGCGCCCAAGGCCCGGGCGAGGGTCAAGGTTTCGGCATCAGGAAATCCAACCGCGGCCGCCTTGGCAAAAACATAGGTGCCTGAGGCCAGACTGACGTGAGTAGCCATGAGAGCATATAATGAAGTCTTTTGCACAGTGTTCACCTAGGTACCGAATCTCAAGGTTTCAGGTTTCAGGTGTCAGGTAGTAACAGCCAGATCATCGAAAACCCCAGAATAATACATATGTCACAGAAGGTTGTCATCCGTTAGTGAGATGGTTTTGGACAATAGGGGTCTCACCCCGACTCTTGTAATGGATAAGAGTCGTTCCTATATTGAACATACGAACTCATCGTTTTTGAAAAGATTGACAATTGGCTGAAGGAAAAAATATGGAAAATGAAGCAAGAGTCGCATTTGTGAGTGGTGCAAATCGGGGAATTGGTTTTGGCCTCACCTTAGAGATGGTGCAACATGGCTGCAAGGTGGCGGCAGGTTATCGGGATGAGACCAAATCAACAGAGCTACTGGCTGAGGCCGAGAAGCATGGAAACATACTCCCTGTCAAGGTGGACGTGACCATTGAAGAAGACTTGCGGCACCTTTATCAGTTTATCGATAATCATCTCGGTCACCTAAACATCCTGGTAAACAGTGCAGGAGTGAACGTGAATGAATCTGCTCAGGTCAACGAGCTTCAATGGCAAGACATAGCCAGGAGTTTGGAGGTCAACGTCGGCGGTCCTCTCATGACTGCAAAGGTCCTCTATCCCCTACTCCAAAAGGGAAAGGAAAAGAAAATCATAAACATAAGTTCCCAAATGGGTTCAATCCAACTGACCGATGGCGGAATGACTCCCTACCGAGTATCAAAAGCTGCCTTGAATATGCTGACCAGAAATCAAGCAATTGAGTACAAAAAGGATGGTATTGCTGTTGTGATCGTGCATCCTGGTTGGGTCAAAACGGATATGGGGGGTCCAGCTGCCCCAATGACAGTTGCAGAATCTGTGGGAAAAATTTTTAAGATAATCGAAATGATTTCTCTTGCAAATACAGGAGAATTCATCTCCGTGACCGGTGACACGATTCCCTATTGACGATTGCGGATTTGCGAATGCGGATTGCGGAATTCTCATTGGATTTCCGCTTTATTATTTTTCAATCCGAAATCGAAAATCGCAAGGGGAGGTCTGATTATGAACTGGCGAAGAATCATATTCACTGCGGTGTTGATGGCCGGAGTTGTCTCACTCCTTTTGCCTCTAACAGTCCGGGCAGAAGTGGAGACTTATGTGATTGACAAGGTTCACAGCATGGCAAATTTTAAGATTCGCCACCTGTTCTCTAAAGTATCGGGAACTTTTTCTGATCTAAACGGAACCATCTGGCTTGATAGGAACAATCTACAGGCGTCTCGCGTGGATGCCACAATCAATGTGTACAGCATAGACACCAACCATGAAAAAAGAGACAGTCATTTGCGCTCCAAGGACTTCTTTCACGTGGATAAATATCCGATTATGCGTTTTGTCAGCACTAAGGTGGAAGTCACGGGCGAGAACGAAGGGGTCATGTCTGGTGAACTGACCATGCACGGGGTGACACGTCCAGTAAAGATGCCATTCAAAATACTCGGTTTCGGTCCAGATCCATGGGGTGGCTATAGAGGTGGTTTCGAGGTTGCAACCGTGCTTAAGCGGAGCGAGTATGGGATCGATTATGGGCTTAATCAAAAGGGCTCCAGTGCTGTGGGGGATGAGGTTGAAATCAATATACTGATTGAAGGAATCAAACTCGGACCTGATGGAGCACCTTTTCGCGTGCAATAAGGCATAGGGCATAAAGCATTGAAATCATTTGTCTAATGATCAAGACCTGAGATTCGAGTCAGGTAATTTCATTTTACAAGGTAGACTGGGCTGACACTGAATATATGAGAATGGTAACGA
>JAJDNT010000238.1 GCA_022340515.1 Deltaproteobacteria bacterium | reverse complement strand
CGGAAAAAATAGGCCCCGAAAATTCCTGCAGTTAAGGCCCACTGCTGGATGGACATTTTGAAAGGACCAAACCTATAGGATTTGTCTTTAGGTAGGTGACTTACGAGAATGGCTAGAACGATGGCATTGTCGAAGGAGAGTAAGCCCTCACTGAGCACCAGGTTCAACACGACCAACAAACCCGTGCCGGTGAAGAGAAAAGAGATTTCTTGCCAAGAAAAAAATCTCAGCAAGTTGGTATAGAAGCCGTCAAAGAACTCCATAGCTCTTTCCTGCCAGCACAGATTGGGACCACTTTTTTACTATCCGCCCTGGCATTATGGCCCGGTGCCAATGAAGTTAATCTTTTTCTTGGGAGGCAATAAATGGATGCGAAGAAAACTTGTTATGCGCTTTTATAATTTATAGTAATCAGACGAGCGGCGGCGCCGGATGCGTGCCATACTTGAACCAACTATCCAACCCAGCATCAACACTCCTGCACCACTAAGAAACCAACGAATGGCCCTGGAGGTCCTCAGTTTTCCGTAAGCCTTTTCCACTTCATCTAGCTTGGCCTTACTCTGTCGGGCCTCATTCTGGAGATTTTCGTAGGCCATTTTCAGGTTCAAATAGTTCGTCGATGATTTTTTTAGTTCATCGTATTCCCTCTGCACTGACTCGAATTCAGCTTGTTGGCTATCCATCTGTCTTTGAGCTTCGGCACTTTTTTGCATAATTTGCTGGTATTCAGTTCTGACCTTATTCAATTGGGTCCTTAACTGCTCGTTTTCCTTCTGGAGTTGTTCTGCCGTTTCCCGCCATGGCGGACGCTCCGAGAGATAACGTTTCAGGATCCAGCCGGTTCGTCCATCTTCCAGGGTCACCTCGGCCCAGCCGTCCTGTTCTCCGGTTAAGGTCAGCTTTGTACCCGGCCGCAGCATGCCTATGATCCGGTTTTCCTGACTGGTTCCGCTCCGCAGGTTTGCCTCCAAGGTGGTATCGGAGACATATAAAGTGGTGGCTGGTTGGGCATTTGTTGGCAGCCAAAGGGTGAAAAATAAAGTCAGACAGAATGCCAATGCTGCAACTATATTTTGCTTTCGTCTAGTCATCCCAATTGAGTCCTCCGAAGTCAGATAATTAGGATAGTTCTGGTTTTAGCAATTTTTAGGCCCAGGTTGCTTTTCGTGCCAATATAGCGGATTTCCTTCACATATCAACAAATTTCTCACAAAATTGCAATGGGGATGGTAGCAAGAGGATAACAATTGACCACAGCTAATTATCTGATTCTACATATTTTTTTGGTGTAGACTGGACCTCTCGCAAGCGCTTCAGATAAACCATAAGAATTGAGAGAGCCGCAGGAGTCATCCCCGAGATCCTGGAAGCTTGTCCCAGGGAGGTAGGCTGTATTTCTCTCAAGTTCTGCCTTATTTCATTGGACAGTCCAGGAATCTCTTGGTAGTCGAACCCCGGAGGAATGTTAATCTTCTCAAGGTTTTTGAATTTCTTTACCTCCCCTTCCTGCCGCTGGAGATATCCCTCGTACTTGCACTGGATTTCAACTTGGCGGGTTACTAGCTCGGAGAGCTGGCTAGCTCGGCCCTCTAAATGCTCCAAATCTCCATAGGACAACTCGGGTCGTTTAAGTAATTGGGACAGGGGTACAGGAGCCTCTAAAGGTGCTGATTTTCTTTCTGCTAGAATCTGGTCCACTTGCGCGGATGGTCTGATCTTGGTCCTGTCGATTCGTTCCAGCTCCTGGGCGATCTGCCGTCGCCTCTCCTGGAGATTTTTGAAAGTATCTTTGTCAATGAGGCCTAATTCGTATCCCTTTTCCATAAGACGAAGATCAGCATTGTCTTCTCTCAAAAGAAGGCGATACTCGGCCCGGGAAGTAAAAATCCGGTAAGGCTCCTTAGTACCCCGGGTGACAAGGTCGTCAATCATAACTCCCATGTAAGCCTCAGAGCGATCCAGCAGAAAGGGAGATCTCTTCTGGACCTGCAAAGCAGCGTTTATTCCCGCCCACAATCCCTGGGCTGCAGCTTCTTCATAGCCTGAAGTTCCATTGATCTGGCCGGCCATGAAAAGGCCTGCCACCTCTTTGGTTTCAAGAGTTGGGCGCAGTTGGGTGGGTTGCACGTAGTCATATTCAATGGCATAAGCGGGCCGCATGATTTCCGCTTCTTCCAGGCCCGGGACGGAGCGCACTAGCTGAATCTGCAGCTCATATGGCAGGCAATTCCCGGTGCCACTGGCGTAGATTTCATCTGTATCCAGCCCTTCAGGTTGCAGAATAATCTGGTGTTGTTCCTTATGAGGAAATTTCATTACCTTATCTTCAAGAGAAGGACAGTAACGGGCCGAAACTCCTTTGATGACGCCGCTGTAGAGAGGAGATAAGTTAATGTTCTCTTTGACGATTACATGGGTGCGCTGGTGAGTACGACCGATGAAGCAAGAAATCTGGGGAAGAGTTATTTTTTCAGTAAATAGAGAAAAAGGACGAGGATTCTCATCACCCTTTTGTTCATTGAATTTAGAAAAATCAATGCTCGTCCGGCGTATCCTGGCCGGCGTTCCAGTTTTCATTCTTCCCAGGTGAAAGCCAAGTTTAGCCAGATTATCACCCAGGCTATTGGCGGGAAACTCCCCAGCCCGCCCCGATGGAATCTGCTGACTGCCGATGTGGATCAGACCGTGCAAAAACGTACCGGTAGTAAGAACTACTGCTGGTGCTTTGAACTCAACGGATAGATTGTCCCGTACTCCAACTACCCGGCCACCTTCGACCAGCACCTCGTCGACCAGGGTTTGCTTGATGTCTAAATGCTCTTGCTGTTCCAATACGTACTTCATTTTGGACCTGTAGAGTACCTTGTCGTTCTGACAACGGGTCCCTTGCACCGCTGGACCCTTGCGCGTGTTGAGGGTGCGAAATTGGATGCCGGTCTGATCAGCCACCTTGGCAATCTCCCCACCCATTGCATCTACTTCTTTGACTAGGTGTCCCTTTCCGAGGCCACCCACTGAAGGTGAACAAGGCATGTGAGCCACTGTGTCCAGGTAAATAGTGAACAGAGCGGTACTACAGCCCATACGAGCTGCGGCCAAGGCGGCCTCGCAGCCGGCATGTCCCGCTCCCACCACAATCACATCGTATGACTTAGGGTAGACGCTCATGTCATTTATCATTTCTCATTGGGTATTCCCTGTGAGAAAAGTTCCCCGCAACCATCGAGGAGAGAAACAACCTTCAAAAAGTATACGGAATTTCTGGCCGTAATCATCTGGATTATATATTATAATGCTTTTGATGAATACAAGTCGTTACCGCGATCTCAACACCGCCCTGAGAGAACATTTCGGTTGCCGGGTGCAGAAGATCACTCTGGACGCCGGCATGACCTGCCCCAACCGCGATGGCACCCTGGGAGTAGGTGGCTGTATTTATTGTAATGTCAGAGGTTCAGGGACGGGTTTATTCCAGCACTATTCCATTACCGAACAGCTGGAACGTGGTAAAGAGCGGTTGGCTCGTCGCTACAAAGCGAAGAAGTTTATTGCCTACTTCCAGTCCTTCTCCAATACCTACGGATCTCCACAAGATCTCGAAGCCCTTTACCTGGAAGCCCTGGCGGTGGAAGGCGTGGTAGGTCTTGCCATCGGTACCAGGCCTGACTGCGTGCCTGATAGTGTTCTGGATATGCTCTCAGGGTTGAACCAGCGGACCTACTTATGGGTCGAATATGGACTACAATCTATTCATGACCGAACCCTGGAACTTATCAACCGGGGTCACGACGTTGCCGCCTTTGTGGATGCGGTTGAGCGCAGTCGGCGGCGAGATCTGGAAATCTGCGTCCACGTCATTTTAGGGCTGCCAGAAGAGGACAAGACAGATATGTTAGCCACGGCACGGGCTCTAGGAGAGCTCGACATCCAGGGGGTCAAGATCCACTTACTCTATGTTATTGAAGGCACCGCCCTTGCCAAG
>JAJDNT010000233.1 GCA_022340515.1 Deltaproteobacteria bacterium | reverse complement strand
AATGGGAGGTTAAATAGGTGCCACGCATTCCCGCTGGCAACTGGAAGTCCAGGTGCGATTTGCCAAAGGGGATGCGGTATACGGTTGGACTCTTCTTCATAAGTTTCCCCCTAAGCGCGAAACTCATTAGTATCATAAAATAAAGCGGAGCCGAAGCTCCGCTCTTCTTTTTGAAAAGTGATTGGCCAGTGCCAAAAAGGGTTAAGAATTAAATCCCTAATGAAAATCCATTGTGACTGCAAAAAATAAGGGCTTAGGGTTAACCCCTAAGCCCCTGTTATGACTTGGTAGCGGGGGCTGGATTCGAACCAGCGACCTTCGGGTTATGAGCCCGACGAGCTACCAAACTGCTCCACCCCGCGTCAAATTTTCCAACCTCTATTTTTAACTTTATCCTCATGGTATTGTCAAGCGAAGGTTGCAGGATTTCTGCATTCTAGTGGATCCTATCGCTCAGACCCCATGGATCAAGGATCAAGATTATTTTATCTTATGCCTCAAGTCTTATGCCTTGCCCCTTAGGCCGCAGTCGCCTGCCTACTGATGCTACAAAACTCCCTTGGTGGAGGGCACAGCATCAACACCGGGCTCTATCTCACAGGCCTGTCTCATTGCCCTGGCCCAGGCCTTGAAAATAGCCTCGATAACGTGGTGGCTGTTGTCACCATAATAAGCGTTTACGTGCATGGTCACGCCCCCGTTAACCGTTAAGGCCCTGAAGAATTCATGGACCAACTGAGTCTCAAACTCCCCTACTCTCTCGCTCAGCTTGGGGACGTTATATACCAGATAGGGCCTATTGGACAGATCAACCACCACCGAAGCAAGTGCTTCATCCATGGGAACAAATTGCTGACCGTAGCGCCTAATGGATTCTCTTTTTCCCAGGGCTTTGGCAAAAGCCTGTCCCAGACAAATACCGATATCTTCAACCGTGTGGTGCTGATCCACCCAGAGATCGCCCTCGGCTTTTAATTCCACATCAAAGCGACCGTGGGCCGCCAGCAGCGTGAGCATATGATCTAGAAATCCTACCCGGGTATTGATCGAGCTTTTTCCGGTACCGTCTAGATTGAGACTCAGCTTGATCTTGGTCTCTTTAGTTTTTCTGCTGATGTTTGCTTTCCTAGGCACCCATTTCCTCCCATCTGTCTCAGTGCGCTATCTGGGCAACTTAAAACCACCAGTTGCCATATTGCCAGCGAACTATAGGGGAAATCTCAAGGTCTGTCAATCCTGATCGGTTCACGTTGAAATCGTTAAAACCGTTCAAATCGTTCAATACGTGAATGGTAAACGGTATTTCACATCTCACATCCACAGTCCGAAATCCGCAATGTGCGCTCTGCCTACTGACTCTTCTGCATTTGTATTTCCATCTCCCGCATCTCTTTCTTTTCTGTATCTCGTAGTTCTTGCACGGCATCCAGAATCTGACGCTGAAGGCGGATGAGCTCTTTATTTTGCTTGTAAACCAGTCCCAGGGCCTTTATGAGGTAGCGATTTAGAATCTCGGCTCGCTGCTCACCATTCTCTGTCCGCTTTAGTGCCTGGTCCAGAAAAAATTCGAGGGACTCATACTCGTCGTTGGCACTATAGACTTGTAGCGGTAGAGCCATTGTGCTCAATATAACCACAAAGGCCAAAATAGCTGTTGCCTTTCCCCTCATAACAATCCTCCAATCATATGATCGCACCCCTGCTCGATATCTTTGCAGGGATAAAGAAAACCGCGGTCAAGGCCGCGGTTACCACTCGCTGGTGGAGACGATGGGATTCGAACCCACGACCTCAGCGTTGCGAACGCTGCGCTCTCCCAACTGAGCTACGTCCCCTTTTTTTAGCCCTCATATTCCATGGATAACCCGCTACGACCGCGGATATGGCCGTCCTTCCCGGCGTCCTCGGGTTTTGACCCCTGCGACGTACCATTCAGGTACGCCTCGGCCCCAACACCCTGCGATTGCCGGGTGGCACGTCCATCTTCACGGTCTCGCGACAGTAATTCATGGAATATGAGGGCTAAGTCCGCCTTTTTATAAACCTTTGCTGATTGACTGTCAAGGAGATCAAGAAGGAAGTAGTATACAGCCGACAGGAGGCAGCAGGCTAGAAAAGGCAAGAGCATGGTACTACTGGAGTAAATGAAATTCTAAATCTCAATTACCAAATCTCAAGGTTTCAGGTGTCGGGTGTCAGAAAAAAATAGAAGCCGAAACCTGAATTCTGACTTCTGACTTCTGGTCCCTTGCTCTATGCTCCATGCCCTATGCTCTATGCCTTTAATGCACCGGGCCTTCATAGATGTTCCTGAGCTTGCCCTGACTATAGAGGCTGCGAAACTCGTCCAGCAACTTGTTTGTTGCCATTTCAATCTTCTCGATATCACGATTACCCAACTGGTTTACGTCCACCTCTTCCAATGCTGCCTCCAGCCGCCTGAACTGCTCAGCAATCTCAGGTTGGATTTCCTCTTTAAGGAGGGCGCTGTGCACCTCCTCAATAGTGGTGCGGCAGTGATCAATGCGAAGCTGTAGTTCCCGAATCTCTTTTCTCTGTTGCCACCTTTTGAAGAACTTCACCAGCCATCCCCCATTTAATCTTTAACCCGGACCGGAAGCGAGTCCTAAGCAGTTTCGCTTTGACCTTACGGATGGGCATGAATGCTTCGGAGTACTGCAGAAAAGGAGTTAACTTGGACTTAATTTGTACTCCAATACTCGGTGGAATGCAACCTTGTTATGGGGTAGGCGGAATCAATGGATGCCTATAGATTTGACAAGATCCCAGTATACTTTGTAGAAGCGCCGATGGTCCGCCATGGCTCGTTCGAGTACGAGTTTAACTTTCTGTATATCACTGGCATTTATCACCGCATTCACACTCTTGGCGAAAGCCATCAGGTTGTCCAGGGTCTTGACCTGGCTACTGATCAGCATGAGAAATATGTTTCTCCGGGTGGACATGGGCATGGGTTGGAGATAACGGAGGATGGTATTGTTTTCTGCAGTTTCTCCGCAAAACTCATCATCGAGCATCACTAAATCATATTGATTGTAGCGAAGCTTACTGAGAGCTTCTTTGACCGATGAGGCCATACTGCTATAATAATTGAGATCCTCGAGGGCTTCCTTTACAGCTTTGAGTCGTCCTGGTTCGTCTACACAAACAAGGGCGCTCCTGGCACCCTCTTCCAGGACCTCTAAAGGAGAATCGTAAGCGCTGCTGGCGTCGAGATCTACGGCGATGGCTGTTGGCGCATCCGCAACCTCTGAAAGGGATCCCTCAACGCCAACAAGGGAGCCCTTTCCTCCCGACTGTGGTTCCACTATGATGCTACGCCTGCATTTGCTGCAGGTTGCCTTGAACTGCTGGCCCCTGGGCACTTTGTCATCAGGCACGTTAAAAACAGCCTGGCAATGGCTACATTGTATCCTCACTGGATCTTACCCCCGGCCTAATAACTATTACTTTTTACCTTTTCCCGGCCTTCCATATCCCCTGTCGATTTCAAGGCCCTCGATGTCCGTCACCTTTTCGCCACGAGCGGCCTTGATCCGGTCAATACCGCGCCTCATGATAGCTTTTTTGGAGGCAAAGGCCATTGCAGTATCGTGGCTTACTTGTCCCTCTTGGAAAAGTTCCAATATGGAGTCGTCGAAAGTACACCAAGCAAAGGCTCGATTACTCTCGATGATCTCGTACAATGTCTTTCCCTCGCTTTCACCTTCGAGGATGACTTCTTTGACCCTGATATCGTTACCCATTATCTCAAAGGCTGCCACCCGACCGCCGCCTTCTTTGGGGAGAAGACGCTGGCACACCACATAACGGATCGAGTCGGCCAACCTGATTCTTATCTGCTTCTCCTCCTCGGTATCGAACATACCGAGGATGCGGTTTATGGTCTGGCCGGAATCCACTGTGTGCAAGGTGGTAAGAACCAGATGACCTGTTTCTGCGGCACTGAGGCCGATCTCTACAGTTTCTCGATCGCGCATCTCACCCACCAAAATTATCTTTGGAGCTTGGCGCAGCGCTGCCCTCAAGCCTGTGGAAAATGAATCGAAGTCGGTGCCCATCTCCCTCTGATTAAAAGTGGCCTTCCGGTGATGGTGGACGAACTCCACAGGGTCTTCCAAGGTGACAATGTGCACTGGGCGAAGGTCATTCACTTCGTTGAGAATGGCTGCAAGGGAAGTCGACTTACCACTGCCGGTTGCCCCGGTAACGAAAACTATGCCATTTCTCTCAGCGGCTATGTTTTTGAAAATTTGTGGCAATTTCAGGTCTTCTATGCTGGGGATACGGGTCTCGAGTTTACGCATAACCACCGAATAGTAGCCTCGCTGGGAAAAGACGTTCACCCGAAAGCGCGCTTTACCAGCCAAGTGGTAGGAAAGGTCGCAAGATCCCTCGCTAACCAGGGCTTCTATGTTGCGCCTGTCACCGCCTAACAAATTCAAGGCGAAGGTCTCGGACTGAAAGGGTGTCAGGTTATCAATGGGCACATCCATGGGAACGGCCATGAGTTCACCGTCTGATTCCACCTGAAAAGGACGATCTACCGTAACAACCAAATCAGAAACATTCTCATGAAAATCCAGCATCTTGCGGAGAAAATGATCTATTTCTCTCTTTCGCATGCCAGTTTCCTTTACCTTTGAGTCAGCGAAAAATCCCGGCAGCAAAGCGTGTTGCACCGGGATATCCAACCAAAAAACCCGGTACTGATTCAGGTGTTTCTTTTAAATTATCTCTACCGTGACCAGAGCAAAAACTACCAGGCCACGGGAGGTCAAAATAAGCTTCAAGCTTAAACCTCGGTAAAATCTGTGGGCGCATTTCGCAAAAATGGCCGAAACTTCTCTTTGTCATCACACTTCAAGTAAGCCTCGTCGGCGCTGATCCGATTTGCCTTCAGCTGCCCCATAATTGCATCATCCAACGATTGCATTCCGTACTTTTTGCCCGTTTGAATCGCCGTGGGAATTTGATAGGTCTTGTTCTCACGGACCAAAGCTCTCACGGCATGAGTTGCAATCAATATTTCCGGACAGACAATGCGTCCCGGAATATCGATGCGTTTGAGCAAGTTCTGGGCAACCACCGAGCGAATGCCATCTGCGAGAGTGGAGCGAATCTGGGCCTGCTGCTCCGCTGGAAAGACCTCTATCATGCGGTCCACGGTTTTTGCCGCACTGGTAGTATGCAGGGTGGCAAATACCAAATGTCCGGTTGCGGCAGCCTCAATGGCCAGAGAGATAGTTTCCAAATCGCGCATCTCTCCCACCAGGATTACGTCCGGGTCCTCACGCAAAGCACCACGAAGTGCTGCAGAAAAAGATTTTGTGTGTGTGCCCACTTCTCGTTGGTTAACGATGCAACTCTTGCTCTTATGGACAAACTCGATGGGATCCTCGATGGTAATAATGTGATCTTTGCGTTTTTGATTGGCCTCATCAATTATGGCCGCAAGCGTGGTGGATTTGCCACTGCCGGTGGGACCTGTCACCAGCACCAACCCCCTTGGTAGCAAGGCCAGCTTAGAAACAACCTGGGGAAGGCCCAGTTCCTCCACCGACAAAATTTCACTGGGTATCTCACGAAATACGGCACCTATGCCAAAGTTCTGCTGGAAAAAATTGGAACGGTATCGGGCTAGTCCAGGTATTTCGTAAGCGAAGTCCACGTCCCCGGTTTCTTCGAAGGTCTTAATCTTCTCCTCAGGGGTAATTTCATAGAGCATGCCTTTGAGTTCGTCGTTATCCAGCACCTTGTATTTAACCCGCTCCATATCTCCCTGAATCCTAAGAGCGGGCTGCAGCCCTGCCACCAGGTGCAAATCTGAAGCCTTCTGCTCGTGCATCAACTTGAAGAACGCATCAATACGGGCCATGATTCAACTCCGGTCTCCTAACTTTAGTTAGCAAAGCTCCTCGGCTAAATAGTGCTCCTTTACTGCCACCGTCATTTGTGCATGCAAGAGGGGTGAAGTTCAAATCAACAGCTCAGAAGGGTAATGCAAAAGGCGGGCCACACGGGTTCACCTAACCCGTCAATCATCTTCTCCAAACCACACTTTTCCTAATTTGTTCAACCGCCTTGTCAACCAGTGGTTCACAGGCTAGCATTTTAGTTTTACCACTCTGGGCAGTAGCTGAACTTGGGTCGGACGGTAGGTCGAGGCAGGTGTCTAATGCAACCTTAGATTTGGAGATCACCATCGCGCTG